>CAYSXT010000085.1:0-1547 GCA_964435075.1 uncultured Candidatus Saccharibacteria bacterium | reverse complement strand
AAAAATAACCTTTCCGGATCCGGTTATTTCAATTGCTATTTAGCCTAAGACTAAGGCCGATCAAGAAAAAATGGGTATTGCACTCAACAAGCTGGCTGAAGAAGATCCTACTTTTAAGGTTAAATCGGACGAGGAGACCGGGCAGACAATTATATCTGGTATGGGAGAATTGCACTTGGAGGTCTTGGTTGATCGTATGCTACGTGAGTTTAAGGTCGAGGCCAACATTGGTAAGCCTCAGGTTGCTTATAAAGAAACCATCAAAACTAGTGCCGAGGCCGAAGAAAAATATATCAAGCAGAGCGGTGGTCGTGGTCAGTATGGACATGTTTTTATTAAGGTCGAACCTTTAGAGCGTGGCACAGGCAATGAATTTGAAGATGTCATTAAAGGTGGCGCGATTCCACAAGAATTTATTCCAGCGGTAGAAAAAGGTGTTAAAGAGGCCATGGACAATGGAGTGACCGCGGGTTATCCAGTAGTTGATGTAAAGGCGACCCTGTTTGATGGTTCTTATCACGATGTCGACTCCAGTGAAGCAGCTTTTAAGATTGCCGGATCTAAGGGTGTTAAAGCGGCCATGCGTAAAGCCAAGCCAATTTTGCTGGAACCAATTATGAAAATAGAAGTGACTACCCCTGATCAGTACATGGGTGACGTGGTAGGTGACATCAATTCCAAGCGCGGGCAAATCCAAGAAATGAAAGATCGACCGCCCGACATTAAAGTTATTGATGCCCTGGTACCGCTAGCTGAGGTATTTGGTTATGCAACTAAACTTAGATCCCTGTCACAAGGTCGCGCAAGTTACTCCATGGAATTTGATCATTACGCAGAAGTTCCAGGTAATATTGCGGCTAAGTTAACCGGCGAAGAAAAATAAAAAAATACTTATCTGCTTAATTCTGAGAGCGGTGGCTCGTTAGCAAAAACTTGCCAAAACTGGGGAAAAATTACTAAATATAGTGGCCTTTGACAGGATTTATGCACTGCTGTAGTATTGCTTGGTCTACAGGGCCAATATTTATAAACATGGCTGCTGTAATTCTTAATCAACTCTAAAAAACATTAAAATGACTGAAAAGTTTGAACGTTCTAAACCACACGTAAACATTGGTACAATTGGTCACGTTGACCACGGTAAAACTACTTTAACCGCGGCTATTACTTCGTGCTTAGGTGTAAAAGGTAAGGCCAAAGCTATGAAGTTCGAGGATATCGATAAAGCCCCAGAAGAAAAAGATCGTGGTATTACGATTCAGACCTCTCACTGTGAGTACGAATCAGAAAAGCGTCATTACGCTCATGTTGACTGTCCAGGACACGCTGACTACATAAAAAACATGATTACTGGTGCTGCTCAAATGGATGGCGCTATCTTGGTAGTTTCTGCCGCTGATGGTCCGATGCCTCAAACAAGAGAGCACATTCTGTTGGCTCGTCAGGTTGGTGTTCCTGCCATTGTTGTTTATTTGAACAAAATTGATCAAGTTGATGACCCAGAGCTAATTGACTTAGTAGAGGTAGAAATTCGTGACCTGCTAAAG
>CAYSXT010000084.1:0-1561 GCA_964435075.1 uncultured Candidatus Saccharibacteria bacterium | reverse complement strand
TGCCGGAGCAGTAGATTTTATTCAGAAAAACTCTACCGAGAAATTTGATCCAACTTTGGAGTTACATGTTCGTCTTGGTATTGATGCCAAAAAATCTGACCAATCTATTAGAGGTTCAGTATCATTACCAGCCGGAACAGGTAAAACTGTAAAAGTTGCCGCGGCTGTAGAGGACGGTGATGTTGAGGCAGCCAAAAAAGCTGGTGCTGATATCGCAGGCAATACAGCTTTGATCGATGATATCAAAGCCGGTAAAATGGACTTTGATGTTTTAGTCGCAACTCCGCAAATGATGCCTAAATTAGGTCCAGTGGCCAAAGTCTTGGGTCCCAAAGGACTTATGCCTAACCCTAAGACAGAAACTGTAGGTCCGGATGTGGCAAAAATGATCGAATCTATTAAACAAGGTAAGGCTAACTTCAAAAATGATGATCAGGGGATTGTTCATATGCCAGTTGGTAAAAAGTCATTTAAGTCAGAAGATTTAGTTAAAAATATTGAGGCAGCCCTAGATGCCATAAAGAACTTAAAACCAACAGCAGTTAAGGGCACTTACATAAAAAAGGTTAGTCTTTCTTCTAGTATGGGCCCTAGTATTACCATAAACGCCTAAGAGACAGCTTAACCTTATTAAGGTTAGTAGTAATAGTCAGGATAGTTTAAAATGTCTCTATGAGCTTACAGGGAGTCATTTTTGATATTGATGGTGTTTTTGCTGACAATATCGCCTACGAGGAGAAAAACCTAAAGTTAGGTCTTTTATTTTGAGCAAGGCCAGGTAGAGTGTAACTAATGAAAACTTTAATTGGGCTAGAAATTCATACTCAGTTAGCGACCAAAACAAAGATGTTTTGCGGTTGTAATAACCTTTCAGAAGGTGTGGAGCCTAATGTTTATACCTGTCCCGTATGTCTGGGAATGCCGGGTACGTTGCCGGTAATCAACGAAAAAGTTGTGGAGATGGCGATCCGAACAGGGCTCGCAATTGGTTCTAAAATTGCAGACTTTTCCAAATTTGATCGTAAAAACTATTTTTATCCAGATCTTCCTAAGGGTTATCAGATTAGCCAGTTCGACAAACCTATTTGTGAGCAAGGCCTAGTAAAAATCGTAACTAAGGATGGGCAAAAAGAGGTTCGCTTAATAAGAATTCATATGGAGGAGGATGCCGCTAAAGTAACTCATCCGACGGACAGTGATTATAGTTTGATTGACTTTAACCGGGCTGGTACGCCATTAATCGAGTCCGTGACAGAGCCGGATATGAACACGCCAGAAGAGGCTAGGGTGTTTGCCCAGAACTTCCGCAATATTTTGCGTTATCTGGGAGTTTCACAGGCGGATATGGAAAAAGGGCAAATGCGGGTAGATGCCAACATAAATGTGATTGCAGACGATGGTCGTAAAACCCCAATAAGCGAGATTAAGAATATGAACTCATTTAGAGCTATCGAGCGAGCAATGCGCTATGAGGAGGAGAGACACACAACTGCACTAGAGGACCACGCCGAGGGTGAGATGATTAAGGAGACAAGAGGCTGGATAGAGTCTAAGGGTGAGA
>CAYSXT010000083.1:0-1589 GCA_964435075.1 uncultured Candidatus Saccharibacteria bacterium | reverse complement strand
TGGACCAGAAATTACCCCACATAGGTTTGTCATTAATGATTGCCGGAAACTCTACAACTTCCCATTTGTCAGCTGCATCACTTTTTCCTTGGGCCTCGAGCAATTTACCAGTTAGGTCTTTAATAGACCACCTAGTCATTACTAATACTATAGCACCCCCTGGCTGAAGCCTTTGACGAGGACCAGAAGTATACCACTCATAATGAGCATCAAGAACATGAGGAGATAGTGCATCTTGCTCTGAGTGTGGATCGTCGATAATAAGTAAGTCAGCCCCACGACCGGTAATAGCACCGCCAACTCCAGCAGCAAAATATTCACCTTTGTGGTTTGACTCCCAACGACCAGCAGCTTTTGAATCTGCGGCCAAAGTGACTTCTGGAAATACTTGTGCATACTCTTCTGACTCTATCAAATTTTTTGCTTTACGTCCAAACCTGATAGCTAGTTCTCCTGTGTGCGTAGTTTGTATTAATTTAGAATTAGGATGACGGCCCATGTAAAACGCCGGAAATAAATGCGACGCAAATTCTGATTTTGTATGCCTAGGTGGCATGTTGACAATAAGTCTTTTAAGCTCGCCGTTTGCAATACGATTTAATTTTTCTGCATAAATTTTGTGGTGCTTACCTTCAATAAACTCAGGCCAAACAGTTTTTACAAATTTCATAAAATCGCCTTGAGCGTCTTCTTGCTTTTTAGCAATTTCATTTCTAAGAAGTAATTTTAAAGTATGCGTATCTAATGATTCTAGATTTGAAACGTTTTCCATTTTAAAAATTTTTTTGAAAACACAGTATAACGTTTTTGGTGAGTATTGTCACTCTCAATCATGCATACGGAAAACTCTAGAGGAGGTAGACGAAAAAGGGGGGGCTGGGGGTCGCGTTTAAGTCCCGGGCCGCCGCATCCAATGTCAATGTGGCATAGTGTCGCACCCGGGCAGAGTTATCCACAGGTTATCCACAACTTAATGCAAGTAGCTATATTAACTGCACTTAATCCATGATACTAATGAACTATAAGAAAGGAAGGTAATTATGCCAAACGAAGTGACTACAACTAAATCAATTAACAATGTAGATATTACTCCAGTAATGAAAGAAGTAATAGAATACAGCAAAGACCAAGCAAGTCTTGGCGACCTTGAACAACTAATAAGCAAAGTCCCTGCAAAAGATAGCATGGATTGGAAACTAATTAGTGGTGTATTAATGAACTCACTTGTCGAGTGGGTAGCTGAAGATAAAGAGGATAGGGTAGAACTAATCCACAGACTGCAATCAGATGTGGGTTATATCTTAAAGCGAATGGGTTTAACTATGTGACCTTCCTTACATAGTTATTACAAAGGGTAGTATCTTCCGAGCTACCCTTTTTTTACGTCTGCATCTCAGCGTCGCTGAAGGCAGCGGGCGCCCGGGCAACGAGCAGTAAGTATCATGGCGATATTAACGTTGATGGGAGTTATGGGAGTTTGTGAGGGTTAGCTTATTTATCCGATTGTAATTATCTAGAATACAACCTTTCCTAACCCTCGAAATTTGCAAAGACAGGTCTTTATGAGCACCCGTCGTAGGAGTCCGCAA
>CAYSXT010000082.1:0-1609 GCA_964435075.1 uncultured Candidatus Saccharibacteria bacterium | reverse complement strand
TTGCGTAGAATGCCAAAAAGGATACAGGTCAGGATCGGCACCAATCACCTCACCAAATAAAAGAGTCTGATAATCACGATTTCGAATAATATCCTGTTGTAGTTCAGAAATCGGAGCCTCCCGAATCTTAGTCTCCACGCCAATTTTTTTCCAAAAGGCGGCGATAGCTTCAGCTAATTTTTTGTTTTCGGGAGTGTCGGCTGTCACTAACTCAATCGTTAAGCGCTTATCGTCTTTGACCCAAATCCCATCCTTACCTTTAGTGTAGCCATCATCACTTAGATTTTTTTCTGCCCGTGCCGGGTCATAGCTGTATAAATGAACATCCTCAGTATAACCAGCCGTACCTGGCACCAACGGCCCATTAATAACGGTACCGTTGCCCAGTAAAATCTTGTCGATGAGGTCAGATTTTTTAATGGCATGTGCTAAAGCCGACCGGACCTTTTGGGAGCGTAGGTGACTATTTTTATTAGCGTTCAAAAAGATTGCGTCATAGCGCGGCAGACTTAGGGTCAAAATATTAGTGCGCTTATTGTCAAAGTTAGCTTTTTCCGCTACTGGTAACTTATTAACCGTGTCAACATCTCCATCCTTATAAGCCTGAACAACATCGGCAATTTGTTCGTAGAATTTGATCTTAATAGTAGAGATATAGGGCTCGCCAGCGTTATACATCTCGTTGGCCTGTAGCTCATACTTAACTAGTCTACCGTTGTGATCTTTGGTAAGTTCTTTGAACTTATAAGGACCTGAGCCGATTGGTTTTAAGTTGGCTTCGGCTAATGTTGCCGTCGAACCACTGACCGAAGACCAAATATGCTCTGGCAAGATGCCAAAAGTTAAGCTGGAACTAAAAGCGGAATAAACCTCATCCAATTTAAAGACAACCGTGAGGTCATCTTTTTGTGTGGCCGTTACGCCTTTAAAGCCCAGACTGAGCGGTGAGTTCCAGCTGGGATCTTGAATAGCTTTAACTGTAAAAATAACATCGCTGGCGGTGAGAGGTTGTTCATCGTGCCATTTTAGATCGGGCTTGAGCTTAACTGTATAAGTTTTTTTATCTTTGCTAATGGTGAGAGACTCGGCTAAGTCATTTTGCAATTTAAAATCTTTATCGAACTTAAAGAGACTGGCAAACATTAAAGTAGTTAGGTCTTGATCAACATCTGAGGTGGGCGATAATAGAGGATTAATATAACGGGGCTGACCAACAAAGCCTAAACTTAAGCTGCCGCCGCGAGCGGGGGTCTCAACTGTCGAGTTAAGATAATTTTGTGTGGCAAACCAGGTTACTCCGCCAAGCAAAGCGATAATTGCTAACAGCACCAAGAGTTTTTCGCCAGTACCTAGAACCCCGGGTATCAATTTAATACGACGCCAAGAAAATCTACCGCGCGGCTTATTTTTAACTGGGGAACTTAATATTTGCGGAGAATTTTTTTTACTCTCAACTTTATTAGCTTTGGGGAAAGTTCCTTTTGGATTTGGAACGTCTGATTTCACGAGGATTACTGAGCTAAATAATTATTAATGCCAGAGAAGCAACTAAAAAAAGAATGGCCAAAATAATTGTTTTAGGGACAATCCGAAATTCAACTTTGGATAT
>CAYSXT010000081.1:0-1618 GCA_964435075.1 uncultured Candidatus Saccharibacteria bacterium | reverse complement strand
TCTGTGAGATCAACTCCGCGTAGTTATTGCACCGGCCGTAGCAACGCCCAGACCTAGACTGACTAGAATTATACCCATAACGAAGGCGATCACAAATCCTACTACGATCGCAGCTATAAAGTATGATGCTACTCCAGCACCTAGACTGACATTGTTAGCGACGGATACTGCCGTACCGCTTACATACAATGACCAAAGGAATCCGATTATGGCCACTATAAAGATAAGACCGATACTGCCGCCTAATGCTAGACCGCCAGTTGCTGAACCAGCTGCGCCTGCCGCAACACCACCGAGTATGAATACTCCTACTATGGTGACTACGATAGAAACAACCAAACCAACAATTGTCGATGAACCAAGAAGGCCGACTGTTGTGTCATTATCTGCAGTTCCTTTACCGATTGATGCGGCAATTGCTGCTGCAACAATTCCTGTCAATACAAGCCCCACAGCACCAAATACAAGAACAACTATTTGGTTTACTACGTAGCTTCCTGTTCCCAATGCACCACCGAAGGCGGCCATTGTTGCGGCCATGCTGACGATTAATCCGAGTACCGTTAAAATAAGGTACACCAGAACACCATCCTTCATGGACGTATCTCCTTTTATGCTCTCAAAAGCGCTTTTTGGACTCGTAAGCACCTGAGGCAAAACACCTAAATTCAAACTCATTTTTTTTCTCCTAGGATTGGATTTTTTATTTTGTAAATCCAGGAATTCTAATGATAGAGGTCTTAAAAATGCCCATTTTTGGCCAATTTCCCATTTTTAATGATTCTTCAGCTATTATTCTCGCCTAGAATCCCCAACTCTATGGCATAATAAAACCCAAAAAATAAAATGGCAAAAGTTAGTAAAGGCCTAGCAAAGGCCGATGATACGATCGAAGGACTTGTTGTAGGGGCACCAGCCGGTGTCATCAACAAAGCGGCAAAGTCTAAGTCAGGTAAGACCATTGGAGGATTACTCTTCATACTTGGTTTTGCTCTGGCATTAATTGCTGGTTTGTTAGCAGGTCTTCAGGCAGTCGGTGTCGAACTCGGCATTGGTATTGCTGCAACTGGATTAATGACTGGAGTACTCGCTTTGATTGGTTTGATTGTGGGTATCGTGAATGTTTCAGATAAGGAGTCAGTTAGCTTCCTGATCGGTGCAATCGCTATATCTGCCGGAGCTAGTTCATTAGGTGCTCTAAGTAACCTCACTGGTGGGATAGCAATTGCTACATTCCTCAGTGAATTAATGACCTTTGTTGGTTACTTTGTCGGACCTGCGGCTATCGTCGTTGGTTTGAAAGTTGTTTACAATGCAGCAAGAGGGGCGTAAGCTCCTCACCTTTTTCTTTTTTACAGCCCTATCCTTCTACCGCCTCTCTCACGTTCTAAGAAATTATATACCGTCGGGTGAGACGAACCGTTGATTATCATCTGAATAGCCTTTTCTGCAAGTGCCACGTCTTCCTCTGAGCCGATTATCGAGATGGTTCTGCCATAGACAGATAACTTAGTATTGCTCAATAGTTCGAGAGTCTTCCAGGCTTTTCCGCCCTCTCCAATAACGCGAGCCTTGATACGCCTGACATCCGAATCTCGCTGTTTGAAGATATCAAAAA
>CAYSXT010000080.1:0-1654 GCA_964435075.1 uncultured Candidatus Saccharibacteria bacterium | reverse complement strand
ATTGACAAACCACGAATAACGAGTAGGTTACTGCTATCACTTTAACGCTAAAATTTTACTATAAATGACTCACCCACCTACAACCATTGCCAAGAACATCAAGAAATACCGTGCCACTCAAAGTATCTCCCAGGATAAACTGTCAAAAATGGCAGAGGTTACTTTGCATACCATCGCCAAGATAGAATCAGGCGCTACTCCTGACCCGCGCGTAGGAACCTTACGCAAAATCACCGGTGCCCTCGGCATTAAAGTAGATGATTTACTTAAGTAAGAACAATGGCTTTATTTTCAATACAAAATAGCAAAGCACAAAAGATTTCTTCTCTCAAAGTAAAACTAGAAAAAGACATACAAAAAATATTTGAGGAAAATCTTAGTGAGATACTAGACATATCTTTTCTTGCTAGCGAATATTCAACAAGCTTTGGCGGTCGCATAGATTCGCTTGGCATCGACAACAACGGCGCACCCGTCATCATCGAATACAAACGTAGCCAAAACGACAGCGTTATAAATCAGGGACTTTCATATCTACGTTGGCTCTTAGACCATAAGGCAGACTTTGAGGCCCTGATGAGACGAGAAAATATCTCAGTTGATATCGATTGGGATTCTCCACGTGTCATTTGCGTAGCCGAGAGTTATAACAAATTCGACTTAGACACCGCTGATATATTGCCAATCAACATCGAGCTTCTTAAATTTCGTATTTATCAGCACAATATTCTTTTAGTAGAACCAGAAACACAGCAAAAAGTACGCATCTCAACATCTAAAGTGTTTGGCAAAGGAGACAAAGAAAAAAAGATCAAAGAAAAGATCACTTATATGCTCGAGGATCATCTACGCGACATAAGTTCGGAGGCTAAGAATATTTTTGAAGTTATTAATGAAAAAATCATGTCTCTGGATGAATCGATTATTATGGAGCCAAAGGCTAAATACATTGCCTACAAGTTAGCGAAAAACTTTGTTGATATTGCCGTCACTAAGCACGGCCTAAAGATTTTTATCAACATGCAGAGTGGTCAGCTGAATGATCCGCACGATATTGCTCGTGATCTTACAAAACCAATGAAAGTCGGGCATTGGGGAAACGGTGACTACGAAGTGAAGCTAGAAAGAGAAAAAGACATCGAGAAGGTTTTTGAGCTCATTAAGCAAAGTTACGTGTATCATAAATAGATATGGCAAATTCAAAAGAAGCGAAAGCACGCATTAAAATAAACAAGCTGCTTGAAGAGTCAGGCTGGCGTTTTTTTAAGGACAAAAAAGGACCTGCAAATGTCCAGCTAGAACCAAACGTAAAAATCACTCAAAAAGATATCGATGCTTTTGGTGAAGATTTTGAGAGTACCAAGTCTGGTTTCATAGATTTCCTGTTACTTGATGACAAAGGCTTCCCTTTTGTGATTCTAGAAGCCAAAAAAGCAGATAAACATCCTCTCGATGGTAAAGAACAAGCGCGTCGTTATGCGCAATCTCAAAATGCACGGTTTGTCATACTCTCAAATGGCAATTTACATTACTTTTGGGATCTGGAACGAGGCAATCCGGAAATTGTTACAGAATTTCCTATGCAGGAATCACTCTTACATCGCTTAGACTTTGAGCCGGACAATCAGCGTCTAGCTGATGAGAAAGTGGATGA
>CAYSXT010000079.1:0-1655 GCA_964435075.1 uncultured Candidatus Saccharibacteria bacterium | reverse complement strand
GTCTTGTTTCTACTGCACAAACAATCTCTGAACCTACGCCAACTCTTAAATCACCCGCCGTGTTTTCTACAGTAGCCGTCCAAGTGGTCAAAGACTCTTGACTGCTAAAACGTATAAGCAAAGGGTCCTGTACACCAGGACTACCTTCCGCACCACATCCAAAAACTATTACGTGACGATCTCTGTCGCTTACTAACACTTGTTTGGCTACAGTAGGTGTTGTGGCATCTGTGCCTAAAGTAGATAAGGCGACAGCTCGATCAGTGCCCAAAGTGTAAGCACTGACATCCCAATAGTAAATATTGCCGTCTCGCACATTAAAAATAAGATCTTCACCAAAATTGTCCTGCGTAAACACACGAAGCTCGTTAGTAGAAGTTGTAGTAACTCCAGACCCCCAAGTGCTTCTTCCCCATGTCCCTGCACCCCAACCTGTTCCGGCTACAGCTAGTGTTAATCCTGTGTTTATTTGATACTTGCCTACTACAGAAGCGCCACCATTACCAGTGTCGGACCCATTGGCTACTACAAGTGTAGGGCTTAACTGTCCATCGACCGTAATGCTTTGAATAGTGGTTCCAGCAGTACGCGCTTGAATTTTATAATTGCTGTCATCGACTATTTCAGTAATTTGATATTCTTGATTTAAAACAGCCGCCGTAATATTTCCGCCCAAGGTGGCTGCTCCTGAAAAAGTTACAAAATCATTAACGACTGCCCCGTGAGAAGCGTCAGTAACTGTTAACGTAGATTCTGTGTTTACCGCCGCAAAAGTTACATCGCCAGCAGCAGTAGTTAAACGCAACGGCGTAATGTCGTAATACTGACCGCCCTCGTTGATGTAATACTTTTCAGAAGTGCCTACCGCTGTAAGCTTACTACCGCCTAAAGTTATCCAAGTGTGCAAAGCCCGACAAACGCCTAAAAAGCTATAAATAGACGTTTTAGCCCAGCCCCCTATTTTTTCAGGCAAACCAAAACGAAACCTGACTTTGTCCGAATCAAACCACCCGCCTTCGTTGGTGTAGGACGTAGTTTCCCTGTTTACGCCTGGTTTAAATTGTAACTTCGTTAATGGCATTTATTCCGCGCCTAATCCAAATATTAAAAACACTACGCCAAAAATCACTATAACCGTCCCTATCACCCATGCAAACATAGTTGCTAATTGCTGTATGAGCAGTTGTTCCTCGTTATGCGCAGCTACTCGTTGTTTTCTTTTAACAGCCCGTTTTTTTTCAATCTTAGCGGCCTCTGCTTTGATCTTTGTCCATCGGTGCGTTTTTCCTTGTCTCATGTAATGGTCGCGGATTTTTTCCATCATTTTTTCAATGCGCTCTTCTTGCTGATCTATTGTGATCGCTTCCTCTAGCGCAGAGCCTACCATTAGGTCATCATTACCCGCCTGACGAGCCTTTGCCATCTGCTCCTCAACCTTTTTCTTAGCCGTGAAGAATCTTCCAACCTCTCCGGCCATGTCTTCAACTTCTTTTTTCTTGGCAATAGCTTCCTTTACAACGACAAAGGCGCTGTCCAAGGCTTTAATCGCTAGGATAGCTTCGCCAATCATTACCAATCACCTGTCCAATGTTTTAGCCCAAACTCTTTGTAAAGCTTACGTTTTTCTGTTTCCCAATCTAGCTTCAACGCACCAT
>CAYSXT010000078.1:0-1681 GCA_964435075.1 uncultured Candidatus Saccharibacteria bacterium | reverse complement strand
CGAGAAGGCTACGACAATGAAACTAGTCGAGTGCGCTTAGCCCAAGCCCAAACCCAAGCCGGTCTAGTCGCGCCAGCTATTGCTACTCTCAAAGACGCGCTTGAATTAGGAAAGCTGGATTCTGCCAAGCTATATCCGGAACTATTTTGGATTTACTTTAATGACCAACAATATGACCAAGCCTTAGATGTAGCCGAGAGGTTTGTAGAAGAAGATCCATTGTTACCTCAGGCTCCGGGTTATCTTTCTTTAGCACTTTACTTTAGCGGAGATAAATCCAAGGGCTTAGCACAAGCCGAAGAAACACTTGCTTTGGATCAAGCTAACGCGGCGAGTTTATTGGTTCAAGGTTTGGCAAAAAATGACAAGGCTTTAATTTTGCGAGCAATTGATGTAGACATAGACAGTAGAGTAGCTAATATTGCTAATAACTATTTATGATTTTATTAAATAATCCAAATATTGAAGGAGGTTGTGGAGGCAATTGTCAGTGTGGCGATTGCAAAGGCGACTGTGAGGGTTGCGATGGCAACTGTGATTGCAAGACAGCAAATTCTACAAAATAAACGCATTTATTTCACATTTTCTTCCAGTACGCTAGGATAGCGTAAAGTCATGAGATTACTTATCGTTGAAGACGAAAAGGAACTGGCTAAGCCTCTTAAAGAAGGCCTAGCATATCAAAAATATGCCGTGGATGTGGCACACGATGGTGAGACAGGTGAGCGTTTAGCACGCGAAAATCAATACGATGTGATCGTAATGGATATTATGTTGCCGGTTAAGGATGGTATTTCTATTACTAAGAGTTTGCGTGACAGTGGCATGACTACGCCAATAATTATTTTAACAGCCAAAGGAACGGTCGACGATAAAACTACCGGATTGGATGCTGGTGCTGATGACTATCTGCCAAAGCCTTTTGCTTTTGATGAGCTTTCTGCGCGTATTAGAGCTTTAATGCGTCGTACGGCCCAAGAAAAAAAACCGATTTTGCGAGTGGCTGATCTCACTTTAGATCCCGCTACTCACGAGGTAATACGCGGAGATAAAGATATCGATCTTGTTAAAAAAGATTTTCAGTTACTTGAGTACATGATGCGCAACTCAGAAAAAGTGTTGACGCGAGCAGAAATTGAGGAACACGTTTGGGATCGTAACGCGGAGCTTTGGTCTGATGTTATTCGTTCTCATATTAAAACGTTACGGGCAAAAATTGATCGTGGCTACAAGCAAAAATTAATTCGTACTGTCCACGGAGTAGGCTATAAGATTTCGGCAAAATAGCTTTTAGTTCTAAGGGAGCCAGAGCTAAGCTAAAGAGTTAGATCTGGACGGCTCTCCTGGCAGTGTTAGGGTATCAATATGTTTCGCGAAGTTGTTTATCCATTTTTTAGACAAAGAATCTTCAGTTCAGCAAGATTTAAGCTGTTAACTGCTTTTGTCGGTGTTTTAGCCCTTGTTTTATTAGTTTTAGATTTCAAGTACTCGTTAATTACCGCCAGTGGGAATTTATATGATGAAATTCAACGGTTCATGGAAGTGATTCATGCGGTCAAAAAAGCCTATGTAGAAGAAGTGGATGCAAAAATATTGGTAGATGGCGCGATTAAAGGGATGCTTGAAAAACTGGATCCTCATACGGTTTATATACCAAAAGAGCGCATGCAAGAAATCACCG
>CAYSXT010000077.1:0-1681 GCA_964435075.1 uncultured Candidatus Saccharibacteria bacterium | reverse complement strand
TGATGGTCTGATATGTATCGTATATTGATACCATGTACCCCTCCCCGTTTGAAAACCAGTCCCCAGCCTATAAGGCCGGAGACCAAATTGTTTACTATGCACTATGCAGATAAACTTGTCTTTTACCACCGTCAAGGACGGCGTCACCCATTCCCAAAGAGAAAGAGTAGTCAGTAGCCTGTAACGTAACATCTGCACGTTGAGACTCAAACTTGATTTCCTGCTGAACCGCAACAGTACAACAAGAGCTATGGTAGGCAACGGCTTCGTTAGAAGAAAGGCCATTGTGAACCATTACGCGGAAACCATAAACTTCGCCGATTTCACCACGTAGTAAAGCATCACGAGATCCATACTTATCCGCGTTGCGGAAGTTATCAAGATCAATTAGAGCCTTCTCTTGCTCAGGCGGGATTACCAACCAACGATCACTTTGAGGTACGTTAGCTCTGTTTAATAATTCGCGAGCTTTAGAAATACCTTCTAGAGCAATTGATGTAACACCAGCTCCGCCGAGAGCTCCACCAGCAAGATCACGGTCGTGGTCGGGGGCGGCTGCTGATGCAAGCCTAAGATTGGCGATGATTTGGTCATCAATGTACTCACCCATACGAGCACCGGCGGATTTAGCGAGTTCTGCTTCGACTGCAATTGCAGACTGCATAGAAACTCTATCCGGTACGCGGTAAGATAAGTTTTCCCATTTGTTTAGAGTGATCGTATCAACTGCGAATACTGCAGACTGAAGATCAACTGGCGTCAAACCATCGGCATTTTGACTTATTGGGGCAGGCATTCCACTTGTGAACTTAGGTACGTCGATTGTCTTAGAACCTTTTACTGCCTGTGAAGATAAGTCCATGATAGTTGGACGTAAAAAATTGTTACGGTTTAGTTCGTCTTGTACGATACTAAGGATGAGATCTCTCTCAGTAGCACCTGTAGCAAACGCACTAGTTACTGCTTGATCAGCCATTATTAACTCCTAGTTTGTTTTAATTTTTGTAATTGAGCAATTTTTTGTTCGATAGTCATACTCTCTAGAGTGACTTCTTGCTGCTCGGTTGAGACTCCTTTAGCCGGTGCCGTACCAGTAATATTAACAGCGGAATCCTTAGCTATTAATCCTGGGTGAGCTTGGCGGAAACTATTGGCGACATTTTGCACACTCTCAGAGCTGAGTGTACCGTCTTCCTGCAACTCAATTGAGTCAACATTGGCAAACGACAAATATTCATCCTTTACTTTCCCACCGAGTTCATCTTTAAGGGCAGAAATCTTTACAGAGCGAAGATATAAAGCCTTCTCGTTCTGTCTTTCTTCCTGTTCCTTTTGACGCTCGACTTTTTCGCGCTCGTATAACTCTTCAAACCGCTGCTGTTCTTTAAGAGTGTTCTCTTCGATAGCTTTAAGACGTTCTGCTAATTCATTAGCTTTGGCCTCTGCTTCCCGAGCCTTATTCTTAAACTTATGCATATCTGAGGATACGTCCTTATAAGCTTTTACTGGCACGAATTGTTTCTCTTCCGGATTACTTTCCGTCTGAGTTTTTTCAACTACTTCCTCACTAAGGTTTTGCTGATTATCTTCCATTTTACTCTCCCGGGTAACGACCCTATAAATCTGTTATATTTACCCGCTTAAGGGCTTGTTCTATTTTCTTTGTCATCGCCGAAAGTAC
>CAYSXT010000076.1:0-1762 GCA_964435075.1 uncultured Candidatus Saccharibacteria bacterium | reverse complement strand
TTAATAAAAGAGCATAAGCTTTTTTAGCGCTAGGCTCCGGCACCACATAATAATTATTTAAGAAAAAAATGGGATCTATTTCGGCTAGATCTACAAAATCCTTAATATTAATTTTGCGGGAGGCCTTTGGGTCTGCTGCTTTAAGCTCTTCTGGCGAGATGATTACCATCTTGCGAGGCGTTAAGGGATAACCTTTTGCTATATCTTTGTATTCAATCTCTTGCCCGTCAGCTGAAAACCTTTTTTCTTTGATGCGGCGACCATTAAAGCGACTAACCTCATGAAACCGTACCTCTTTGTGTTTGACAGCACTAAAAAGTCTGACCGGTATAAAAACCAGTCCAAAACTTATTGATCCGCTCCAAATGGGTCGAGCCATAAGAACAGTATAACAACAAATGGTATTATATCGATATGATCTCCCGTAAAACTAAAATCTGGATCATCGTTTTAGCCTCAGTTTTGGTTTTGATTGTAGCGGGAGCCATAGCGGCACCTTCTATATATAGACATTTCTTTGAACCGACTGCCTCGGAAATTCCAGCTGGGCAGACCGTTAATACTTTAAATAGTGTTGAAGTTCCAGAGACAACTCCTCAGAAAGAACCAATCGAGCCATTAGAGGAGGTGGCTAGCGATTTAGACATACCGTGGGAGATTGCTTTTTTGCCTGACGGCGACTTTTTAGTAACCGAGCGTCCTGGCCAGTTAATCCGGATCGGTGAGGATAAAGTAGCTATCCCGATTGAGGGTGTCCGGCATCAAGGAGAGGGCGGCTTGCTGGGTCTCGCTTTGCATCCCGACTTTGAACAAAATAATCTGTTGTATCTCTATTTAACAACAACTTTTGGGGGTCAGGTTATTAATCGGGTAGAACAATATCGCCTGTCTGGTCACGAGCTTTTTGATCGTAAAGAGATCTTGACTGATATTCCGGGTTCTAATTTTCATGATGGCGGTCGAATCGCCTTTGGACCGGACAAAAAGCTTTACGTAACAACTGGGGATGCCGGTGATCCTGATTCCGCCCAAAATACGGCTACTTTAAACGGTAAAATATTACGACTGGAGACGGATGGTAGTTTTCCGAATGACAATCCCTTTGGCACAGCGGTTTATTCTTATGGCCATCGCAATCCTCAAGGACTGACTTGGGATGATCAAGGTAGATTATGGGCCACAGAGCACGGACCTTCCAGTACAGCACCCAATAGTGGCCAAGATGAACTGAATTTAATTGAGGCTGGAAAAAATTATGGTTGGCCGGTTGTACAGGGCGATGGAGTGGGTAATGGTTTTACCGCGCCGGTTATTCACTCTGGCATCAGTGATACCTGGGCGCCTAGCGGCGCAGCTTTTCTCGCTGGCAGCATCTTTTTTGCTGGCCTACGCGGACAGGCTTTATATGAGGCCAAGATTGTTGGGGACGCCGAGGTCAAAATAGTTGCACACTTTAGAGAAGAGTTTGGACGTCTGCGAAGTGTGAGTGTGGGACCAGATGGCCTGCTGTATTTATTGACTAGTAATACAGATGGACGTGGGACGCCGCAAGCAGGAGATGATAAAATCATTAGGATTGATCCTGCAGCACTTTAGTGTAGAATCTTTTTGTCAGAAACAAAGCCGTGCGGGTATCGTATAACGGCTATTACGTGAGTTTTCCAAACTCAATATGCGGGTTCGATTCCCGCTACCCGCTCCAGAGGAATTTGAATATGAAAGAGAAAAGGCCCTTCTTGCGCTATAGTGCAGCAGGGTGTAG
>CAYSXT010000075.1:0-1786 GCA_964435075.1 uncultured Candidatus Saccharibacteria bacterium | reverse complement strand
CCAAACTGCATGTGGTGGGCGATGTAAAGATTGTGGACGGCAACGAGGCCGCAGGTAAGGTACTGACCTCCGATGCTGATGGGCTTGCCAGTTGGCAGGTTGCCACAACTGGAACCGGATTGGCCGATGCCGACAACAACACCAAAATCCAGGTAGAAGAAAGCCCTAATGAAGACATCATCCGTTTTGATATGGCCGGAACGGAGTTCTTTAGAATGGATAATGGACGATTGGAAGTCGTGAACACCGGCAACAGCGTATTTATAGGTGCTGGTACAGGTGCAAATGATGACTATACAAACAACAGCAACGTTGCTGTGGGAGATGCTGCACTCTTTTCCAATACCACAGGATATGACAATACCGCCAACGGATATCAAGCGCTTTATAATAATATCACTGGACACCACAATACCGCCAATGGATATCAGACACTTTTTTCCAACACTACGGGGAGTTTCAACACAACTTTAGGTTTCTCAGCCGATGTTTCCACAGGAGATCTAACCAATGCCACCGCCATTGGTGCCAATGCTCTTGTAAGTCAAAGCAACAGCCTAGTGCTGGGTAATGCTGCTAATGTAGGAATTGGTACTTCTACGCCAGATGCCAAACTACACGTGGTGGGCGATGTAAAGATCGTGGACGGCAACGAAGCCGCAGGTAAGGTACTGACCTCCGATGCTAATGGGCTAGCAAGCTGGCAAACAACCACGGGTGACAATTTGGGCGATCATATCGCTACGCAAGCGCTTGATCTCAACACTAACAATATCACAAATGGTGGCACCGTAACCGCCACTGCCTTTGTTGGCGATGGCTCGGGGTTGACTGGCATCGCAGGCGACAACCTAGGCGACCACACTGCCACCCAGAACGTTAAAATGAACGGCCATTGGCTAAGCAACGATGGAGGTAACGAAGGTGTTTACGTACTAGCTAATGGCAATGTAGGAGTGGGTACCAATAACGCCACCGAAAAATTCCATGTAAACGGTAATACAAAACTGCAGGGTACTGTTCAGATCACCGGGGGAGCCCCAGGCGCAGACAAAGTTTTGACTTCTGATGCAAGTGGAAACGCTACTTGGGAAGAAAATGCTTTTTCTCTTGCGCACGCGACTGCTAAAATAAGCGGTCTTAGTACCTATGCCTTTAATGCCGGATGGAAAAATGTAACTGGTTGGACGGATTATTTAACCTTGCAAGGCAATGACCTCTATAAGCTGGAAGCTGGATTTACTGCACGACTTACTTCAGGAAGCGGTATAGATGATTTTGAGTTCAAGGTCATCTGCGAGTGCGGGTCGAATAGTACTGAGGCTGTGACCCATTACTACCAGCCCGATGAGAGTAGTACCGACCATGACAAGTTCAAACCTGTTTCTTATTTGGAGCTCATAGATCCAACAATTTGTTCTGCGGGTACCATTCGCTTTCGTCTTCAGGTCCAGAATACCGGAGATGACGGGTGGGAGGTCAAGAACCGCGTATTATTCGTAACAAAGTACTAATCTCTTATGGTAACCAAGTATTGATAATAAAGGCGTGGGCAGAAATAGAAAATTCTATGGATTATTAAAAAAGGAGCATGCTGATGCATCCAAAAAGACGACTAACGATAAAAAATTATAAAAAGATAAATAAGAGAAAAACCATATTACAAAAACAGTATACAGCACTACAATTCTTTCCCTCGGAATGTTAAAAATCTTTCTTATTCCTTCACAAACTAAAAGGCTACTTCCCCAAAAAACAAAAAATAAAAGAGAGAAACTTGTAAGTG
>CAYSXT010000074.1:0-1793 GCA_964435075.1 uncultured Candidatus Saccharibacteria bacterium | reverse complement strand
CTGGATTTTATCTGAGCGCTTATCAGCTCTTGATAAACCTAGTTCCTTAGCAAGCCCTTCCTTAAAGCGAACTAATTCTACGGGATCAAGCTCAAGTGCCTGACAAATTGAATCAAGCTCCATGGTGGATGGAGGAGTTCGTAAGTATTCTATAATTTCAACTTCAACGTCTTTTTCCTCCAAAAGCGCCAAAGTCTGCCTACTCTTGCTACATTGCGGGTTGTGATAAATTTTAAATTTTTTCAATCTACTAGCTCCTTGTAGTTTGTTATTGGTAGCACGCAGTACCACACATCTTAGTTCTCACAAGCTCAAACAGCTACACAGAAGGACGACAATCCAAAAAACTAAAACTCCAGTACCAACTCATCATAGGCTAGCTCTACTGCAAGCTCAGTCATGCTGCTTAGCTCTTGATTCGTTGTATAATGATCAATATCGTGTGTCACGTGTGTTAAGTAGGTTTTTTCAGGCCTAAGCTTTTCAATTTCGCGGACGGCCTGTTCATGATTAAAATGGGTTTTATGAGGACGCTTGCGCAGGCCATCCAAAATAAGCACTTTTAGGCCAGCTAAATTATCTCGAGATTCATCCGGGATTAGATTACAGTCCGTAAGATACGCAAAGTCACCAAAACGAAATCCCAAAACTTCGCCCGATCCGTGGTAGAGTAGCAGTGGGAGAATCTCATAACCAAATAGCTGAAACGCTTGGTAAGCTTCAATAACATCAAGCGTTAACTTAGGCGGCGCACCACCCTCATAGTTCTTATTCTCAGTAAACGCATAATCAAATAACTTTTTAATTCTTTGCGAAGCTTTAACGCTTGCATAAAGAGGAATGGATGGTTGGCCTAGGAAATTATAACAACGGAGGTCATCAAGACCAAAAATGTGATCCGCATGAGTATGGGTATAAAGCACGGCATCTACTCGAGAAATATTGGCCCGTAGAGCTTGAGCTCGAAAATCAGGGCCTGTGTCTACCACAATGCTGCCAACCACATCCGTAGAGCCGCCCGAGAGGACATCGCTCTCAATAATTTCAACAAAAATAGATGTTCGAAGGCGCTTGTTTTTAGGTTCAGCCGATAAACATACCTCACAACGACAGCCAGGAAGCGGCACTCCTGTGCTAGTCCCCGTGCCAAGTACTGTTACTCTCACTCTGGCCCCTCTCTTCTGGGAAAAACAAAACAGCAAACAATAGCACTTAAATACCGGGAAATCATAGAATCTCTAAAGTATTTAGAATAAAACCACAGGATCATCCGTATAAAATGTTGTATAAATGCCGTTTATGCTCTATTTTTCTGTATCTGTATGCGCCAAAAGCGAAAGCGCTAAAACATGATTCTTGCAAGTAGGTGTGATTAAATGGTAAACGATAAAGAAAAAAAAATCAAAGTAGTAGACAAAAGACGCTTTAACGCAGAGGGTACAGTTCGCGATTCTGCGGATGCTCAGCAACCCTCAAGCGCGGCAAAAGAAGATGAATTTGATAAGGCGCCAAACGAAGATACATCGAGTGTGAATACTGAATCCAGAAGTGATGCGGAATCTTCTGGCGAACAACAACCGGTGGATTTTGCGTCGTTCATCATCAGTTTGGCTAGTCAGGCGATGATGATGCTTGGTCAAATTTTGCATCCGCCAACCAAGAAAGCACAGATGATGAGAACTTTTTTTTCTGATTTGGGGAAAAAAGGGCTTGACAAGTGGGCAGGTACACAAAAAACTAAAATTTATTCTTTTTGGACCGGCACCTTTTTTTTTGACGCTACCTATGTTGAT
>CAYSXT010000073.1:0-1801 GCA_964435075.1 uncultured Candidatus Saccharibacteria bacterium | reverse complement strand
GCCAGAATACAAACCCGCTTATAACCGCCAAGGTAATAATCACCAAATTAAACTGATTGCCGCTAACACTTCCCTCTGTTAGATTTACTGCCAGAATAAATGATATCGTAATTATTAGCGTCAGCAGAACGATTGAGGCCAAATACGCGGTAAATCTGGCGATTACTAAACTCACATTTAAGAATTTATACCTCAGTAACGCATAGCCTATAAGGCAGGAATAAATCAACATATATATAGGTAATAACCTTGGGAACAGATCGCTATTGAATGATAAGGTATAAACAAAATTAGTAATTGGCGCTAAAATCCATAAAAAGAGTGACGCAAATAAAACGATTCTTAATCCGGATTGATTTATTCTTTTGGACTGGATTTTATTAGTTTTTACTAAACTCCGAAATCCAACCACAACCGACAGCAGTATATATATACCAAATATAATCACTCCGGGTTCAACTACGGGCATGAGAACTCCATTGGAATTGGATTCAAGCCCGCTGAATAATTTCGGACTCACGGCTAATGATATGAGTCCAATTGTACTCAAGAAGTACAATATATACTGCCAGTTGATTCTTAATTTGATTTTTTTTCTGGGATAAATATGTGCGAAAAACACGAATGAAAATATTTGTAATATTGCAAATATCATTACTAATCTTAAAGGATAGATTGCTCTTAGGTCGTTGTTGTCGGCGTACATTAAAGTTAAGTGATTAGATATAGTCTCACCTATCAACATTATAATTACAAAGATGAATATAAGATGAGTTGCACTTTTGTTATCTCTAAAGTAAACAAGCGAAGCTATAGCCAACTGGATAAAAACAATTAGGATAATAATACTCGATGGTAGCAAGAATTCGTTATTCGCTACCTCACTATCCGGCTGAAATGCAAGCATAAATATTAATGATACAAAGATCGCAAATATAGTCGCTAAAGCCACAGAGTACGCAAATGATCTAAATATCATCCCTCGAATTTTGAAAATCCTTTGCTTATATAGTCCCAAAGTCACCCCCACGGCGCCAAGAAGAATCGGCGGGTAATCGAAAACAAACCTCCAAACATCGGACTTTACATTCAAAATATCCAAAGTAAATCCGACTAAAACGTTAAATATTATGGCAACCGTAAAACTACCCAGCACCCATCTAATCTGGGCCTTGTACCTTTTTGCCTGCTTGGACCTGTACTTTTCGATTAGTATCCAGAAACCGTACCCAAATACACCTAGAAGATATAAGAAATAGATGTAAAAACCGGGTCCAAGATCACTGTAGCTGGTAGTAAGATCGGTTTTTGTAACCGCCTTCAGCGTAAGCGGTGTTAAATTAAGCACAACAACCCCCACAGAAAGCGCCATTATAATTTTCATTACCGATTCTTTAACTTTGTATGTATACGGAAAATGAAAAGCAAAAAGCAGAAAACTAACAGCAATAACAGGACCTATCGCAAGAGCAATCCTGCTAAAGATAAGGTTGAGGTTTGGATCCGACACGGTATCCGCCAGATAACGCATAGAGCCCGCAGCTAGGGCCGAAAATAGAACCACGCTAAAGTATTTATTAATTAGGGAGCGGTGATTTTTTAACAGAACCAGAACTCCCAGAAGCCCCAGAATTACCAGAGTTGGAATGTAAACCAAATGGCGCACCATCGCCGGACTGCCTATCGAATCATGAAGGAAAAACTCTTCTGTGCCACTCAGGTTGCCAACGATAATATTTAGAATCAAAAGGCCAAAAGCAAATAAAAACAACATCCCAAAATATATCAGCGTGCGCAAAAG
>CAYSXT010000072.1:0-1829 GCA_964435075.1 uncultured Candidatus Saccharibacteria bacterium | reverse complement strand
GTGTGTGCGCTTGACCAAGCAGCGCAGTTCTAAAATCCTCTGCTAAGGAGCTCCAAAGCTACCCCTAAGTTAATACTGAATGAGCACTATATCCACCCGGATATTTTAGATTGTATTTAGACTACTAATATAACAAAAAGAAAAACCGCCCCGGACCATTGATAGATCCGGAGGCGGTGATTGTCTCCATTTTTACCCGTAGAGACTGGTCGGGCTTGTGAGGACGGTTTTTGCACTTGCCGCACGTTCCTTGCGCCGTGCGGACTTTTGGAGAGCCTCCTCACTCGGCTTCATTTATCAACCTCATCCACCCCTCAGGCATTGGGTCAATTGTAACGGGTTCTGGTTGGTGGCACCCGTCACAAGTGGAAACCAACGTCATAGTCCGTCCCAAAGCAATACCGTCGTCTGATATATACTCGTAGTGACCGCCGTTGACACAAAATGTGCCAAGCTTTATGGGGCCGAAATTTCTTCTACGAAATAGTATTCCCTTCATTGCCGTATCTCCCTTTTAATGAACTTTGTCTCCTGTATTAGAGACAAATCAAAATAGCTTAATTCCTATAAAATGTCAATACTTTGTTAATAATCATCAACAATAATTTAGCTCTATATAGCGATAATATAATGTTATTTTTTATTTTGTGCGTTTATATTGACAGATTAAGAGATTTACGATATACTTACCAAACATGGCAGAACACGACCAACAACTTGCTGAGCGTATCGAAAAAACAGGCCTGAGTGACAAGGCTTCAGCTATTTATGCTGCCCTCCTCAACACTGGCGGTGCCTACCCTTCTAAGATTGCCGCTCTAACCAAACTCAATCGCACTACCATTTATAAGATACTCGAGAACATGGTTAATCTGGGACTGGTTAGTGAAATAGAAAAGAAAAACAAGCTATTCTATCAAGCGGAACACCCCAGAAATCTTAAGCGCTTTTCCGAACAACGCATAAATGTGGCCAATAGACAGCTTGAGACGGCCGAATCGCTACTCCCGACCTTGATAGGCCTGTATTCTCACGCTCCTAACAAGCCAGTTGTCAGGTTTTTTGAGGGTAAGGAGGGCGTGCTGCAAGTTTACCAAGATCACGTCAGCGGTAAGGCAAGCTACGAAATGCTCGCCTGGAGTAACACAGCCGATTTGATTAAATTTTTGCCAGAGAATTTTATTAAGCAATATGTAAAGAAAAAGGAGCGACTCGAAATTACAGCGCGCGCTATCCTGCCCGACACACAGATAGATATCAATTACAACAAAACAGTTTATAGGTACGTCTCAAAAAAGATCTGGCCTATCGTTCGTAATGTATCTATTAAAGATTTTCCGTTTAGAAGCGACATCACGCTATACGCTGGCAACAAAGTCTCGATCATCAACTTTTCACGAGGAGCCCTGGCTGGCACGATCATCGAAGATCAGACTATTCACGATATGATGACGATGATTTTTGAACAAGCCTGGAGAGGGGTTGGCTTAGATAGCAAAACAAAAAACAAGAGCGCGCGCACAAAATACTAGCGCTAGTATGACTTTATAAAGTTCCTCATAGATAATCATGTCTAGACCATACCAAAGGCCTAAACTAAATAGCAGCTACCGTAAGAGACATATTAATATTGTAGGTATCAACCGCTTGCTCAGGCGGTATCGTTTGCGATAAACCAATACCTGTCATATCCCAATAGCAGGATGTGTCAGCTGTAGCACCCGCAGTTAACAAAGTAATTGAGTCAATGACACCTTCGGAAAAAGCAGCCATCGAACCGAGTGTCATGCCTGTATTAGAGCAACCGCCCTCCGGAGTAATAGTTGCGA
>CAYSXT010000071.1:0-1898 GCA_964435075.1 uncultured Candidatus Saccharibacteria bacterium | reverse complement strand
ATTTTAGTTTTTCACTACTTTTTAGGTTCAAAAAGTTATTTTATAAATCTTTCTTCTCTAGCGGCTTTGTTTAAAAAGTAGCTTCTGTTTAATAAGTCAGCTAATCTAAAGACTTTTTAAACAAAGCCCGTTATACAAAAAACCTTGCACATAAGATTTATATGGGGTTATTTCAGAGCGTTATTGCAATGAAGCAAATTGGTAACACCGCCGACTTTAGTCGGTGGTATCATTTGTGATGCCAGTAGATTGGTACCTAACCAATTCGCGGCCTCACATCACGCTCGGAGGTAAACGCGATTCCTCTGCAAGCTGAAGCTTGCAGTATCCTCGCGTAATTGTGATGAAAGGTGATTCACGCCAATATCGTTGGCGAACCGCAGAATAGGAAACGAGCCTTCTAATCAGAGTTTTAACGATTTAACTGGTGATCATCTGTATCCTACCACTCATCGATGCTCTAGTCAGTTTAGTCAAACTTAGCAAGGTCCAGCGTCAGCTGCTTTTTGAGGTTTCTAGAGCCTGCAGCAACACTACTCAGTTCGTTAATTGGTTCTCTAAGGAGTTCGAAAAGCCTAGCTCAACTGTTTGGTTTAACCTGCGCAAGCTTCGGAATGTTGGCTTAGTGGAATTCAACTGCTGGGTCAAATTAACACCAATAGGCGGGATTATACTCAAATCAAAAGTTACCCAAGGTAGTTCAATGGTAGAACAGACGGCTGTAACCCGTCCGGTTGCCGGTTCGATTCCGGCCCTTGGGACTACGAAAAACTTAAGTATCAGCAAGGAGGTAGATTAGTATGGATCCTGGAAAGCGATTTGAACTCATAAACCGAGCTCCAACAGAAGAAGTTCTAACTCCTCAGGACTTGCGAACAATACTGGAGGCCAAAGTACCCATAAAACACTACATCGGATTCGAAATCTCCGGTCTAATCCATCTTGGTACTGGGCTAATGTGTGGTTCAAAAATAGCAGATTTGCAGAAAGCAGGGGTCCAGTGCAGCATTTTTTTGGCAGATTGGCACAGTTGGATTAATGACAAACTTGGCGGAGACATAAAGACCATCCAGAAGATTGCTATTGGATATTTTAAGGAAGGCATGAAAATCAGCGCGAAAATAATGGGTGCTGATACTAAGAAGTTGAAGTTCGTACTAGGCACGCAGCTCTACCACAACAATGACAAATTCTGGCAAACCACGATAGAAGTTGCAAAAAATATGACTCTAGGCAGAGCCATGAAGTCAGTAACAATAATGGGTCGAAAAGAGGGTGACTCTCATGACTTAGCAAAGTTCATCTACACTCCGATGCAAGTGTCTGACATATTCACTCAGGGCTTGCTAATAGCTCACTCTGGCATGGACCAAAGAAAAGCGCACGTAGTAGCTAGAGAAGTGGCTCTAAAGTTAAAAACCAATCCCTTGATTGTCAAAGGCAAAAAAGTCAAGCCAGTTACCTTACAGCACCACCTAATACTAGGACTCCAAAAACCACCAGTTTGGCCAGTTCCAAAAGACAAGTTGCAGGAGCTGTGGAGTAGTATGAAGATGAGTAAATCCATACCAGACTCAGCTGTATTTATTCACGACTCGCCAGCAGACATAAAAAGAAAAATAACTAAGGCGTTCTGTCCAGCTCAGGAAATTGGGTTTAATCCAGTATTAGATTGGGCAAAGCACATAGTTTTCAGATGTCAGAATAAATTAGTTGTAAAACGTCCGGAAAAGTTCGGCGGAAATGTAATTTTCAATTCATTTGGAGAGCTAGAGCAGGCTTTTGCTGACGGACAACTACATCCAATGGACTTAAAGAATGCTGTAGCTGAAGCGCTAATAGATATTCTAGAACCAGCAAGAAAACACTTTGCTAAGCCGAGGCAAAAGAAGATGCTT
>CAYSXT010000070.1:0-2126 GCA_964435075.1 uncultured Candidatus Saccharibacteria bacterium | reverse complement strand
TTGGCAGGCGAGGAGGGAATCGAACCCCCGACGATGGTTTTGGAGACCAACGTGATACCACTTCACCACTCGCCCATTTAAATCAACATTAACACATTCAGCCAAATAACTAAGCCGTGCCGCGCCCTTGCAAAATCAATTTTATAGTTCTAATTACAATTGCCAAATCCAACGCCAGTGAGCGATTTTTTAAATAATATAAATCATATTGAATTTTTTCCATAGTCCCCTCTCGAGATGCATCCGTATAGACGTTTCTAACCTGCGCCCAGCCGGTAACTCCTGGCTTTATCATGTGACGCTCATGATAAAAAGGAATCTGTTGTTCTAACGTGCTCACCCGCTCAATATACTCTGCCCGCGGACCGATAAAGTTCATGTCACCTTTGAGGATATTAAGTAGTTGGGGCAGTTCATCCATGTGGGTCTTACGAATAAAACGGCCAAAAGGTGTCACCCGCGGATCATTAGTAGCCGTAATCATACCCGCGCCTTTTTTAGTCGCGTTAGGAACCATTGATCTAAATTTATAAAACCTAAAGACGCGACCTAACTCTCCCACCCGATTGGAATTTTCGACAAATATCGGACCGGGACTGGTGAGTTGCTGACCAATAATAATAAAAATCCAAACAGGCAAAGTAATCAGCAATAACAAACCCGCCAAAAAACGATTTATTAAATTTTCAGAAAATCTAATAAACTCATTGCGCTGGCCAAAGTTCTGGAACAACATTTTTAATTCTCCGACATACTGGACGGGCATTTTACCGGTCATCTCTTCATAAAGATCAATAAGTTCTCTTACTTTTATGCCACGACGCTTTAGGACGCTGACAATTCTAATCAAGCGCTCATTGGTGACCTCATTAATGCCTAACACCACCGAGTCTATCTGATTTTTTTCTAGTACACGCGGCAGATCAGCCAGCTCTATCAAGTTAGCCTGACTCTTTTTTTGTTCATTAGTCACCAACAAACCCACCACCGCGTAGGGAGAGCGCGCCCGCTCTAAAATAATTTGATTAAGCTCTAAAGCACTAGCACTTGTTCCGATTATTAGTAGATTCTCCTTAAGACTGGCAGCCCCTAAGGCCCACCCATATATTAAACGAACAATCCATAGCAGCAGGGTTATTGAAATTGCCGCTGCCACTAATACGCGGGCGGAGAATTCTGGAGCAGTTGGAATAAAAAAGAATAAAAAACCAGTAGCTGCCGCCCCTAGCAGTGAGGCCATAGTCATGGCGGTCAAACCTTTCCAGGGCGATACAATCTCTTCTAAATGATAACCTTGCACAAAGTAAACCGCGAGCAAGTACACCACGACTGGTAAAACAAAATACCAGGGCCGATTAAAAATTAGTTCTTCAAAATAGCCCGGCCTGGCCACAAAATATATCGCGACCAAAAAAATCCCGCTGATTCCCAGGGCATCCAATACTAACAGATATATTTTTCTTGTAAGAGATTTAGAGACCATGCGGTATTTGAGCGGTCTCCTTTAATTTAACCTATAATTTATTCTACTTGGATTCTTTATGAACTTGGTGCTTTTTGCAAGTATTACAATACTTTTTAAGGCCTAATTTGTCCTTAATAAGTTTGGGCTTTTTAGAATAATAGTTGATGTTCTTGCACTCAGAACACTTAAATTTTATCAATCGATCTTGCGACATATGTCAAGCTAAATTAACAGCTAGTCAGGTTGTAGTCAAGGCATTTACCACAATGTTTTTCCAGTCCTGGAGCACCTATACCGTACCGCTCGAACTCACTTTATCAAACATTGAGAATTCTTAGTCCTTTGGCGGCGCGGCAAGGACCGGGGGTACCAGGGGAAGGAACTGCCGCGCCGCTTAACGACTTAGGAGTTTGAGAAAATTCGTAGAAACCGTCAAAAACGCTATACTGACATATCTATGTCACCAGAAAAACCAGGACCAAGTCCAGAAGAAACCGGTTTTCTCAAAGGTAAATACTTCGCCAAGGAGAAGTTTAGGAAAGCGACTGCCAAAGCCGCTGCCAAGAAAGAACGTCTCACCGGCGAGAGAGTTAGGAGTACGGAGGCACAAATTGAGGCCTACGTGGAACGTGTCACTAAAGCAGCTCAAGCAAAACCGGGT
>CAYSXT010000069.1:0-2167 GCA_964435075.1 uncultured Candidatus Saccharibacteria bacterium | reverse complement strand
AGCAGCATCTACATCTGCTCCCATTAAAGCTACAAAAAAACAATATATTAAGAATCCAATTAAAGAAATCAAGGCAAACGCTTTGCTAGTTCTATCTTTACTAAAATGCTCACGCGCATCTTTAGCATCTTGAGCTTCTGTTTTAAACGCTTCAAGGTCTATTTCCATTTCACGTATTTTGTCTTCAAAAGCTCTGTCTATATCTTTTACTTCAGCTACCCGATCTGGATTCTTTTCTAAGAACTTTTCAATTTTTATAGGGTTCTTTTCATCAATGCCTAGCTTGTCTGACAGCATCTTAACTGCCATTCCTGCCACAGGATTGCTTGAAGCAATAGTTTTAGCAATCGTAGGAGCAAGAGTTTTTAATAGATTTAACTTCATTCAGCGCCAACCCCAAAAATTAAAAATACAACTCCAAAAATAACTATGACTGCTCCTATTATCCACGCAAACATTACTGCTAAATCGTGTATTAAAACATCTTCTGCTTTTTCTGCGGCGGCTTTTTGTTTTCTTTTAACTGCCCGTTTTTTCTCAATCTTAGCGGCCTCTGCTTTGATCTTTGTCCATCGGTGCGTTTTTCCTTGTCTCATGTAATGGTCGCGGATTTTTTCCATCATTTTTTCAATGCGCTCTTCTTGCTGATCTATTGTGATCGCTTCCTCTAGCGCAGAGCCTACCATTAGGTCATCATTACCCGCCTGACGAGCCTTTGCCATCTGCTCCTCAACCTTTTTCTTAGCCGTGAAGAATCTTCCAACCTCTCCGGCCATGTCTTCAACTTCTTTTTTCTTGGCAATAGCTTCCTTTACAACGACAAAGGCGCTGTCCAAGGCTTTAATTGCCAGTAGAGCTTCCCCGATCATTTAAGTCACCTCAATTACGTTTCTAACAAAAACCATATTTTAAACAACGCTTCAAGGTTCTTTACTACTTTCCCTCAGAATCGTCCTCCACAATTTCGTCAATTGTGTCACATACGTCTGGTATGGCTATGCCAGTAGTTACCTCAGTAGTGACGCGCCCTACAGCCCGTATGCCTTTGTACACCCCAGAGCAGTACAGTTCTTTGTTGGCGATCATGTCTTCAGAAACTGTACATCCCGCTAAAGTTATAAAAGCTAATAACGCAATTATTTTAATCATATGTATCTTCCCCGATTAATTTTTTAAACTCGGCTTCTTCCTCTTTAGTAAGACCATTTTTTGATACTGCTGCTCGACTTTTAGTAGAAGTTTGAGCTTGCCTTTTCATTTTATTTTGACGTTCTATAAAGTGAAATAAACGCTTTTCGTATCCCGGCATAAAATGATCTGATATAGCCTCACCCTTTTTACTCATAAAGTCTTGTTTCTTAAAATCAGACGTTGGGTTAGTTATATCTGTACCGTCATTAGCAAAGTAAATCATCTTTTGACTAACACTTGCCCCGTAACACAGACGGGGTATTCTAGCTACTACATCACTGCCTGAGACCAATGAAACTTGTTTTACTAAACTCATAGGACGTTTAAACCCTTTAAAAAAAGTATTAGGTTTTCCAAAAGTAACTAAACTTAAACGACCATGTTTTTTATGAAGTTTTGCTGCTGACAACTCAGCAAGAGCGCCACCCAGACTGTGGCCGCAAATTAACGTATCTTTATTATAGTCTATATGTTTTTTTATTTTTCCCCACACAGATGCATGAGCCGCTACAAAGCCTCCATGACACAATCTACCCGCATAAGGAACAGGAATAGCTGAGATATTAAACAGCCAGTCCCCTAACTGTTGTGTCCCACGAAAACAAATAATGTCTAAGGTTTTTGTCTTGACCACATAAGCTGTGGTTGATGTCATCCATGACTCTATCTTGATTCCTTTTTTAACCTCTTCGTTATAGGCAAGCGTGGAATACTTACATCCTGTTTCTAAAAGCAAACGCTCTTCATTCACAACGCTTTAATCCGGTCTATTTCAGTCTGGACTGCATCGGTAAACGTACTGCTGTAAGTCGCATTAGCTGCATAGCGCACTTTATCCTGCTCAAGCATTCCTGCTGCGGGGTCTACCCATCCGCTAACATCGCCCCAAGCACTGCCGTCATAGGTATGCTTGCCGCCCATCCATCCGTCAGGAGCTGTTACGCCTGAGTGCAGCGTGGCATTACTGGCATTAAGG
>CAYSXT010000068.1:0-2194 GCA_964435075.1 uncultured Candidatus Saccharibacteria bacterium | reverse complement strand
CCATTGCCGATCGCTTGGGTATCGGTAATATAAAAGGTCAGATAGAGGATTTGTCTTTTAAATATTTAATGCCTGAGCAAGCCGCAAAGGTTCAATCACTAGTTAAGCGCGCTTATCAAGAGCGAGTTAAGCACTGTAATCAGTTACGCTTAGTTGTAAAAGATGAGCTAGAGAAAAACAATATTGCTGTTAAAGATGTTCACGGGCGGGCCAAGCGCTTATACAGCCTCCACCTTAAACTTCAAAGGTATAACCAAGACATCAGCCAAATACATGACTTGGTAGCCCTTAGAGTTATTGTTCCTACAATTGAGGAATGCTACCAGGCTCTGGGAGTGATACACCGACGCTGGAAACCATTGGTTGGTAAAATCAAAGACTATGTGGCCACTCCAAAAGCCAATGGCTATCGCTCTTTGCATACGACAGTGATTTTAAGTAAAGGTACTTTTGTGGAGATTCAGATACGTACACCAGAAATGCATGAGCAGGCAGAATTTGGAGTTGCTGCTAAATGGTTCTATCAAGAGATTAAACGCAAAGAGGAGCCAAATAAAATCAGTGCAGCAATCGCAAGCGAGCAAGAAATTGCCTGGGTTAAACAACTAGCCTCCTGGCAAGAAGATATTGATAATCCAGAAGAATTCTTCGCCACTTTAAGAACAGATTTCTTCCGTAATAGAATCTTTTGTTTAACACCGGCTGGAGAAATTATTAACTTACCAGAGGGAGCAACGCCCGTAGATTTTGCATATTGTGTTCATACTGAATTAGGACATGGCATCACAGGAGCTCGCATTAATGGAAAATCGAGGCCACTCGACACGGCCCTAACTAACGGTGATCTCATACAGATCATAGCTACCAGAGATGAATCCGCCCCAAAAAGAGAGTGGCTCGATTTTGTAAAAACTAATGTTGCTAAAAAAAATATTAAGTCATGGTACAGCAGATTAGATACAGCCGAGGCAATTAATATCGGAAAGCAACTACTTCAAAAAGAACTTAAACAATTGCTAGACCGTGACATCAAAAGTATTGAGCAAGCCAAGCTAGATAAATTTCTCAAATCGCAAGGACACAAAAATCTTGATGAATTATTTAGGGCGGTAGGTCGCGGTGACAATAATCCTAGACAAGTAGTCAAACGCTTATTTACCGATGAACTTCTCGGACGTCGTCAGTGGTTACCAAAACGTAACCCCCTAAATGCGAGAGTTGAGGGCTATGCTCAAAATTCGATCAAGCGAGCAGCATGTTGCCGTCCAATCGAGGGAGATAAGATTTTAGCAATAAGAAAAAATGATAAGGCAATAGTTCACCGCGATGAGTGCAGACAAATTGTAAATGCTACTGAGAGTTTGCCAGCGCAATGGATCGTAGAAAAAAACAGAAGTTACCGCGTATGGGTCTGTGCAGATTTGGATACATATGTAGGTATGCTGCGTGATCTATCAAACGCCTGCGCTAAAGAAAATATCGCAATCCATGACGTTTCGGTAAAAAAACGTTCTAAAAAGATGAGTCAAATAAGCTTACTCATAGAACTACAAAATACAGATCAACTAAGCGATCTAATGCGAAAACTCCGCTCGCTCTCAAAGGTGCTAAACGTAGTCAGGAAAAAAGCTTAATTTAGACTTAGCTAAACCGTAAACTGGGCAGGCTTCCCCGTTTTATTTGTAGCTTTGGCGTTACCCTTTATTACTTCTGCTATTCGGTCTCGTTCATCCTTAGAATAATATTCAACCACTATACGACCTCCATTTGGTGCTTCTACTATATTAACTTTAGCGCCCAATTTACTACTCAATTCTCGCGCGAGGGTTAGACTCTCCTGATCAACGCCAGCTAATGTCTCAGCTTGCATCGTTGTCCTCTTAGTAGGAACCAAAATCTTTTTTACCAAACGTTCTGTGTCGCGCACTGACATATTGGTATCAACCACACTACGTAAAACCTCAACTTGCTTGGTTTGATTTGATACTCCAAGAAGCGCCTTTGCATGTCCAGATGAAATCTTATCGTCCAATAGGGCTTTTTGTGCTTCAGCGGCAAGCTCTAATAATCTCAGGCAATTAGCAACGGCAGGTCTCGAGCGCCCCACTTTTTTAGCTGCCTCATTTTGGCTGAGATTAAACTGGCTCATTAGTTTTTTAATGGCACGGGCCTCTTCTAATGGATTGAGATCCTG
>CAYSXT010000067.1:0-2266 GCA_964435075.1 uncultured Candidatus Saccharibacteria bacterium | reverse complement strand
GTAGGCCCTGCTCTAAGACTTGCTTACAAAGATCAACCTAAGAAGGAATGGCTCTCTGTAGGTATGGAGCCTATCGAGGATCGTTTCGGCGACCCGGAGGTCTTCGCGGTCGAGCGCCGTGAGGACGGTTTGTCGTGGCTCGGCAGGGTCGATGCCACGCCTCGCAACCCGTGGAATCCCGACGATCGCTTTGTCTTCCGTATCCGCAAGTAAAAACTTAAAAAGCAAAATAGCACCCCATGTCAAAAAAAGAACGACCCATCCCACAACGCCACGTAGAAACTCCAAACCAACCGGAGTCAAGTGCGACTGAGCCTAAGCTCCCGGAAAAGCCAGAGCAAAACCCCGCCCTGGCTCGTGCCAAAGAAAAATACTCAGAGTTTAGAAGAATTTTTGAGCCCGTCATCAACGGTTACTTTGGTACCGAGTCAATACAGTTTTCTATGGAGCCGGGTGGCTTTTACATTGACCTTGAGAATATCAAAGTTAATGTCGACCTAAACTTTTTTCTAGAAAAAGGCTACTCAGAATCAGAGGCGCTCTTTGCCATATTTCATGAGGCAGAACATTTTAGAGATATGGCTGAGGATTATGACTCTTACCAGCGCTTTTTTAGGCGCATCAGACGTGAATCGCGTAAAGAGCCAGCTTATGGAAAAGCGCTTAGCAAGCTCTATAACTGTATTGACGACGTTCTCGTAAACCGTGTCGTCATGAACCGCTGGAAATCTGGCGAAACAGCTAAAACCACACTGTATCCCAAGCTTTTTCCGCAGGCTGACTTGCGCGGCGATCCAAAACACCCACAACCCCGCCACCGTCAATTTATGTACGGTCTTTTGAGAGAAGCCATGCTGTCAGACGAGCAGATCCAGGTAGATCCAGAAGTCAGAGAAGCACTGGATACCTGGCAAGCGCGTGGCGGCAGTCGCAAAACCTTAGATTTATTGACAGAAGTTAACCCCCAAGGTACCGCGCGTTATAAAGGTACAGAGCGTTTTAAGATTATCGCGGCTACCGCGGAGCCGATCTTTAAAAAATTATTTGAACAAGACTTAATAGACAGAAAGGCCAAGCCAAAATCAGGCAAGGGTAAACCAAAACCAGGCGAGGGTGAGGGTCCCTTTGGACCAGATCCGTTTAAGGATGCCATCCCAGATCCAATTGATTATGACGATATTCTCGATGGAATTGATCAAATCAACGAGGCCATCACCAAAAAAAATGAAAAAAAATTTGAGGAAGCTATGGGTGTGTCTAAAGCAGACTTTGAGGCTTATCAACGGGACTATGACCGGGTAAAACCGTTTGTTAAAGAACTGTCGGAAGTCTTTGATCAGATTATTCAGAAACGTATCTCCACCCGACGTGTTTTGCGTAAGTCAGTTAAAGAGGGCCCCATGCTGGATCCGCGTAAAGCTGCTATTGGAGTAGCGGAGATTAAAGCTGGCAAGAGCGACCCTACAATTTTTCTGGATTACCGTGAGCAAGAAGTTGTGCGTGAGCAGCCCGACCAGATTGAATTCACGCTGGTGTGTGATGGTTCTGGATCCATGAAGGGCAATCCCAGAGAAATCATGCAGCGCCGTGTTGCCGTCATGGTCATGGAGGCCTTTGCTGATTTTCAGCAGCGCATTGCCAAACAGATTCGCAGTGGAACGCAACTCAAGCTTAATATAAGATCCGAAGTTCGTATCTTTGATAATGGTGACCGCAAAGTTAAACCTCTATCTAACGAGCTCTCACACGTGAATCGCGTGCACATGCACAAGCTACTGCGACAGCTACGCAAAAAACAGGGCACTAACGAACCCGCGACTTTTCAGGCCATTAGAGAAGAACAATTTAATAAAACGCGGATTAATAAATTACGTCAGGGCGAACTCAAAAAAGTTATACTCTTTTTGACAGATGGTGAGACTGATGTGGGTGCTGTGCAGGCTGAGATTGCCAAGCTCAATAAGCTAGCGGGTAAGACCAAGCGGGGGACGAGCAACTTTATTGTAGCCGGTATTGGTTTTGAAGGCGGACAGAGTGCCAAGCAGACTTACGCGCCCAATGGTGATTACGCGGATACGTTGCAAGATGTTCCAAAAAAGGTCGAGAATTTTATTAAGCGTATATTGGAGGACGTCTAGCTATGCCAGAACATCCCCCCTATAACCCCATCGCAGCCGGTAACCCCTTTAGGAAGAGAGGCATAGATCCGCATACCGGTAAACCCATTAAACCTCAAGAGCCAGGCGAGTTTGTCGGTAAGTATCTC
>CAYSXT010000066.1:0-2293 GCA_964435075.1 uncultured Candidatus Saccharibacteria bacterium | reverse complement strand
TGTTGGCGGCCGGCTTAGTTTACGTGCGACGACGTGGATCTAAAAAAAGACGTGGCAAGAGCACCGGCAAAGCAAAAAAACTAATGACCAAGTCAGCAATTGTGATCTTGATAAGTCTGCTAGGAGTTAGTCTTCTCGGGATTGCGCCGGCCGCCCAAGCCCAGGTCGGCACAACAAACGACATGTACTTTGAAGTCACTGATCTTGATAGAAATATGGATAGTGGTTTAGTAGAAACTGTTCAGGCTACGATTACAACAACAACGGGAGATAGTGAAACACTCACTCTCTCTGAAACCTCGGCAGACAGTGGCGTATTTAGAGGTATAATGCGCGCGGTATTGGACTTAGACCAGCGCGCCGGCAATAGTCTTATAGAAGTAGAACCAGGCGACCAGGTCACATTAAGCTATGAGGACCAATTTAATACGTCAGGAATACCGGCTACCGTTGAGGATTCTACCGATATATTTGTAGATCGGGTTTACACGGTCTCGCTTATGGCTAGTATTCCAAGAATTTTACCAGCTGGAGGACAGGAGGCCGATATCACAGCAAGCCCCCACGATATTTTTGGTCGCCTTGCTCCAGACGGAACAAACGTAGACTTTACGGTCTCAAACGGAATAGTCACACCAGCAAGTCAGGATACGACAAGAGGACTTGCTCAAGTTTTGTTCTCTAGTAACACCATTGTTAATCCATCGCTTTTTGAAGGATCGGTCCTAAGCGGTAACACAACAGACACTGGCACTTTAGCGCTGACAACTACGACCTCGACGACCACAACGACAACTTCGACTAATGTTCCTGCCGGTGAACCCCCAGATATTGATATTTCAGGTCCAACAACTGGTGACACATCTACTGGCGGACCAACCTTTAACCGACCTCCATCCAGTGGAGTGGGTAGCCCAACGACAACCGAGTCAGGCAATATCTTCAGCGGAATTCAGAACTTCTTTACTGACCTGTTTGATAGCGATGGCTATAACAGATTTATAGAGGTCGTTAATGATTTTGTTGCGCCAATCTTGGCTGGTCTGGCAGCGCTTAACTTACTCTTGGCAACAACGGCGTCGGTTTGGTATCCATTTGCCTTAAGAATCTTTTTGGAACCAGTCCAGATCTTGCTCCGTCGTAAAGGTAAAAAATGGGGCACGGTTTATGACAGTCTAACCAAGCAGCCAATCGATCTAGCTATCGTTAGGATTTATAGAGCAGACAATAATAAGCTAGCTGGAACCCGCGTGACTGACCGCAGGGGCCGCTATGGATTTTTAGTTCAAAAGGGAGAGTATTATTTGACCGTTGATAAAAAAGATACAGTTTTCCCATCCGTTCTGTTGGGTCAATCTAACTACGACAACAATTACTCAAATCTAAACTACGGAAAAACCTTTAAAGTAAATGAGCCTACCTTGGTTAAGAAAAATCTACCGGTTGATCCAGCCGAGGGTAAGGCAAGCATCAAGCAAGTTGTTTCAAAACATGCTCGCAAGGTATTTCATAATGCTGTGGCGTACTCAGGTATCACGGGTGGTGTCTCCGCCTACTTACTGACTAGAAGCAATTTTGTTCTGGCAATGTTGGGCTTGCATATCGTTACGTTCTTACTGTTTAGACGCTTAGCTCGTGGTAAGAAAATTCGTCCCTGGGGCATTGTTTACGATCAACAGAACGGCAATCGTTTAAGCCACTCCGTAGTAAGAATATTTGATACTAAATACCAGAGACTGCTAGAGCAGCAGGTCGCAGATCGGCAGGGCCGCTTTGGTTTCTTAGTCGGAAAATCCGAATATACATTAGATGCGGTTCAATCCGGCTATCGTTTCCCGGCTGATCAAAAGAAAAAGGATCGTGACTATGTTGGTGGACCTATTAGGCCGCCAGAAAAAGACGCCTTAGTAATTGTTGATATCCCACTTATACCCAAAAAGATTGGCGAAACATCCGCTAGAGTTGATCAAATTGAGGTTCCAGAAGACGAAATCAGGCGCTCTCAAAATAAGACAGATTTTTCGTAGTTTATTTGTGATTTTTCCTGTTTAGAGCTCTAAGAACCGTTGACCGATGGTTTATTGATTGTTAATATTTTGCCAATAACCTCTCTATATAAATGAGAATTCAAAACGGATTCGCTAGTGCTAATACATCTTTAACTGCGGCCATAAATGGTTAGTGGTTTTTTTACTAGAAAAATTGCGCAGGTCCGCAGTGTCGGCAGTGTTTTAGAAGAACGACGGCTTTCCCTGGGCATTCCATTAGATCGTGTTGCCTATGAGACCGGTAT
>CAYSXT010000065.1:0-2390 GCA_964435075.1 uncultured Candidatus Saccharibacteria bacterium | reverse complement strand
TAATGGGTTTACCGGTATGCGGATCTATGCCTCTCTTCCTAAAGGGGTTACCGGCCGCGATTGGGTTATAGGGGGGATGTTCTGGCATAGCCATTAAACTCCCTTAGCTCTCCTGCCGCCTGTAGCCAATCAATAGATTGGCCTTAGCAAGATTGGCACGCTCATGGGCCTCGGATTGCAGTTCCCCAAAACGCTGGTCAGCTTCTTTGTACTCTTTAGTATCCATCTGTGCTTGCAGCACTTGGATTTCTTTATCACTCACGTCGATATTGTATTGCTTGAACTGCTCGCTACTCCAACCCTCAAAAAATCCACGACGCATAAAAATCTCAGTCATAAATTTTTGTTCGACCTTGTCTTCTCTATTGGTTTTCAAAATCTGTTCCGCGACTACTTCATCAAGGGACTGGCTAAAATTACCATCCTTCCAAGTTCCAATCACATTGCGCATCAAATCGCGCGTAGAAATAACGGAACGCTCAAGCGCAGTCCGCTCTGGATCCGCACGGTTGATCATAGACATAAAACGTAGGCCCACCGTTTGACCAGCAAAAACCTCCTGGATCTCGCGCGTAGCAACGGCGAGATCTGCTAGCTTATCGTATTGGTCAACCGGGAACTTCTCGGGCAAGCGTGGTCGATCCTTGCGCACTAGAGCTGCCGTCATGAGGTCATAAGTTTCCTCAACCTCAGGATAATCGACCTGGATCTCAGGCAGACGATACTTCATGGAAAGTTCCATCTTCTTAACGTTATATTCCCGACCGCGATTAGCCGTAGCAATGACCACAAATCCTGGCTTAATTTCGAAAAGTTCACCACCATTTTCCTGAATATTAACTTTTTCGCCCACCTGTACAGAAAAGTAATCATTAGCTCTACTGAGTACTTCCGCAGGCATTCTATTAATTTCGTCGATAATTATGGGCTTACCTTCTTTAATTGCCCGCCCCACAGGGCCATAACTAAATATGGTTTCCACTACATCACTTTTGCCAAGCAGTGCTTTGGCTATTTCTTCTTTAGGTATGTCAATCTTTGATTTTTTTAGACGTTGCAATTTTTTTGAGATCTGCTCCACATTTTGCGCGAGCTTCGTTAGGTCTCCACCCGTACTTTCGATTTTTAGCTTACCCATCAAGTCATAGACGGATGCTTCTTCACTTCCAGAAAAAAATTCAGGCTTTAGCTCCTTGTAAACTTCGTTGATGTCAGAAGCCTGGCTTGGGTCGTAGCCAATGCCATTCTCCAACATAAACAGTTTGGCAGCATGCCTAGCCATTGCAGTCTTACCTGAACCTAAATGGCCCACCAACAAACGAGTTTGGTGAAGACGCATGCTATTTAGTAGATCATGTACAGTCTTACGCGCACTCGGAAATTCGACCATGTAGCCACGCTCATAACTCTCCGCGTATTCTGAAATGCGCGAGAGGTGTTGCGTTTCTGCCAGTTGACGATCCGCGCCCTCATGTGAAAGCAGGGTAGATTCAAAGTCGGTAATTTTTCTGGCTAAATCATCACGCTCTTGCTTGAGCATATCAAACTGGCGTCCTTTTACACCCGTGAGCGAACCCGACGCACTCTCTTTTGCTTGCTTTGACAACTGTTCTATTGAGCGATCAATAGCTGCAACGCGAGCACGATATATCTCGGTCGTCTTGGCGACTTTGACCAAGTAGTAACTTATAACAAGCTTTTTCTCGTAGGCCTCATGCAAGCCTGGAATATTTCCCATATCTTTGAGCTCTGCTTTGACGTGCTCAAGTCGATCTTTGGTCTGGGCCACGGCAACTTTGTCATAGAGCTCGTGTTCGGTCCCTTCTGATGGGATCGGTACCGTGATAAAACGTCCTGCCACCTTCTTGATATCAAAGACCCCTTCAACGTGCCGCTCCTTCTCAGTAGAACGCAGAGACTGTGTGAGGAGCTTTTGCTCATCCACCAATGAGTGGATGGTGTACATTAGCTCCACTTGCTCAGCTTCCGGGCGCTCCTCAAAAGACGGCTCTGCTTCCCGAGATTCTTTGGTCTTTTTACGCTCCTCCGGTCTGGGACCCAATGTGCTTTTTACAAATTCACGCGCAACAGCGTGATGAAGTCCTTTTTCAGTTGGTTGCTTTTTCGCCATCAATATTTATTTAGGAAGTATATGATTATTAATATTATAGCGTATTTTAGGGCCTTTTGTCAAGGTGTATGTTCCTAAATTCAATGATTAAATGGCCTTAAACAATAAATCATCATTCTTAAAAAGAATAATCAAAAGAAAGTCTGCTTGTATAAGAAGCATCCGTTATATTTTACTAGACCATATTTATTAAGAATCTAATTCGTTATCTACCGTCTGTTATACTCTGCCTATGCCCAAGTCCCCAGAATCAGGTCCC
>CAYSXT010000064.1:0-2592 GCA_964435075.1 uncultured Candidatus Saccharibacteria bacterium | reverse complement strand
AAACTAAGTCCGATCGAGGCTTTGCGGCACGACTAAGCGGCAGGATGGCACGCGCTGTAATCCCGCGCCGCTCCAAATTAGGCTTGACAAAAGCGATAAAAGGGTGTAGTATATATGTTTGTAATAAAAATATTATGACTTCCCCAAAAAACAGCCAAAATTACATTAAAAAGGCGATTAGACGCAGCCGATTCGTTGTCTCTACTATCTTAGCGGTAGCTGTATTATTTATGGTTGCTGGCGCTGCACAGGTTGTTGCCAGCTCAACCTCTACCTTTAGTCAGGTTATTAATGCCGGCGTTCTAAGCACGGATATTGTAGACGGTAGTTATGCCTCAGTGGTCTCACCGGCCGTTGCTATGACCGCTCAAAACTTTAGCTTTGCTTGTCAGACCTCAACCGGAACATTCGGTACTGCTTCCGAGCAGATATATGTTCAAAACCCGGATGGGGCTGATAACGGATGGGACCTTACGTTGGCTGCCAGTAACCCTACAGATGTTTGGAATAGTGTTGGCACAGATTATGACTTTAATGATCCAGCAGGTGCACCAGCTGGTTGTGCTGATGGTGGTGGCGATGTTGACTCACTTGCAGGTCAAATGACGGTGGATGCCTCTGGTGGAACCTTAGCAACTGGTCAGTGTTCTAGCTGTACAACTACTAACGTCTCAAAAGGTGCCTCATCTGCTTATGATGAAGGAGTAACTGATGACATTACTCTTATGACTGGTGCCGCCGCATCTGATGATATTGGTGATTGGACCTTACAAGGAGTTTCAGTTAGTCAGGAAATTCCCGCCGAGCAAGCAGCCGCAGCTGACTATACGATAGATATGGTACTTACAGTCGCAGCCCTATAAATTCTAAAATAAACGTCTTACAAAACAGAGACCCCAAAGTGGGTCTCTTTTTTGTTTTCATGAATGGCTAGCTCTGGCATACTAATATTGTGACTTCCAATAAAAGTATACTAATGGCCATAGGTTTGATCATTGGCTTACTAAGCCTCGCTCTATTTGCAGTACCCGCAAAGGCTATTGAGTATGAGAATATAGGCCTGCAACCGGCCAATCCTCGACAAGATGTGCCGCGCTCTGAATCGATAATAGTCCATACTCTTAGTCCAGGGCAGACTCAAGCAGAAGCCGTCAATGTTGTAAACAATACGACCGAGCAAAAAGTCTTAAGAGTTTATGGTGCTGATCATCAGACTTCTTCGGGAGGCGGTTTTGCTTGTAAGCAAGCCGGTGAAAATAATTCCTTGGTTGGAACTTGGATAAATGTTGATAGTCCGATCGTAACTGTAGCCCCAAACTCGCAGGAACGGGTGGATTTTACAATAAGCGTACCTACTGGATTGGCTCCAGGCGAATATAATGGTTGTTTAGCTTTAGAAGAGGCCAAGATGGCGGGTGCTCCTAATCAAGCTGGTATAAATCTTTCGGTTCGTATGGCCATGCGGGTGGCGATTACAATTCCTGGAGCGATTGTCAAAAAAGTAGAGATTAAAGATTTGGATGTTGCAGGAATTGAGTGGAATCGACATTCACTAGCTTTGCAGATTCAAAACTCCGGTAGTGTCTCAGTTGACGGCAATGTAAATGTAGACACGACTAATCTATTTGGTCGTCATTTTGCGAGTAACGAGGGTACGTATCCTTTTTTACCAGCTGACATCAAAGAGTTAAATTACGAATTACCCGCATCTTTTTGGGGAGGCTGGTTTAAATCAACGGCTACGCTAGCTTATGATCCATCATTAACCAGTTTAGATAAGACAGGCACAAATATTAGTCCTCAGGATACTGCCTCACTTTGGTTTTTCTATACACCTTCTACTGCAGCACTTTTTATTGAGATTGGACTTTTATTGGTGATTCTTGCTCTGATTATTTGGTTTATTCTTGCAATGTTGCGCAAAAGAAAAACCAAAAAAGAGTGGCAGAGCTACGCGGTGCAGCCAGGTGATGAGCTAGAGAGTTTAGCGCAGGTTTATCAAGTGTCTTGGAAAAAGATCGCCAAGGCTAATAAGCTCAAGCCTCCCTATAAGTTGAAACCGGGTGACAATCTATTATTGCCTCCTGTTAAAAAACAATAAACGATCGTGTGGGCTAAGCAGAAGATTGTCACGAGACCACTACTAGCTATTGCCGTACTGGCAGGAGTCATGTTTGCTTTAGTCGCAATGGCAGCGACTACAAGTACTTATTACGCGGGAACCGTAAATGATGGTGGCGGAGGTGATGCGGCCTGGACTAATCCGTCTAACGCTACTGGGGATACTACCAGTACTTATGCCGAGGCCAGTTTATCTGGTGGTGACAGCATCACTAATGAGCTACGACTAACCAATTTTGGTTTTACGGCGAGTGATGTCCCTTCTGGTTCGACAATAGATGGAGTTACAGTTGAGGTTGAGTGGAACGCAACTAGTAAAAAGCCAAGGGACGCTGTTGTGCAATTGACAAAAAATGGCACTGCCGGCGTCGGTGATAACAAAGGTACCAATACTAATTATCAAACCAAGCAGATTACAACTTATGGTAGTGGGGCGGATGGTTGGAACGCATCACTATCGCAGGCCGATGT
>CAYSXT010000063.1:0-2747 GCA_964435075.1 uncultured Candidatus Saccharibacteria bacterium | reverse complement strand
GTATTACAATGCACAACTTTTCGCAAGGCTACGGCGAGAAAATCAATATATGCCAAAAGCATGTAAAATTATACCGCTGGCTCTTAACCAACTACGCCAAGCCAAACGACAAAATCCTAGACACTCACGGAGGCTCTTTCTCTTCCGCTATCGCTTGCCACATGGAGGGTTTTGATTTAGATATTTGTGAGCTGGATGAGGACTACTTTAATGACGCGGTTAAGCGGTTTAAAATGAATACAATACAGGAAAAACTATTTTAATCTAAGGATTATGGTTTAACTTAAAGGCGATGAGAACAACTAAGAAATATCAGATCAATAATATTGGGGCTTGCATATCCGTAAGGACTGCACAGTATCTTAGTTTACTGCATCAAGCCCCTCTTTTTTATTTGGTGAATTATGAGTTTATCTTATTTCCCTCTATATCCTAAAGACTTTCTTGGCGCGACTGGGAGGCTAAACGCTGAGAAATTTGGGATATATACGCGACTGCTCTACACCTCTTGGTTTGAGCCTCTAAATGATGACATTGAAGAACTGGCATTTTTAGTAGGATCAACAGAGGGAACAACACAACAAATCCTGGATAGATACTTTGTATTAACTAACGGAGTTTGGCTAAATCCACGCCTAGAAAAAGAACGATGTAAGGCGGAAACCAAACACAAAAAAGCCGTTGAAAGTGGCAAAAAAGGTGCTGAAATCCGATGGGGCGAGGATAGCGACCCTAATAGCGACCCTAATAGGAACCCCAATAGCAGAGATGATAACAAAACGATAGCAACTCAGAACTCAGAACCCAGAACTAAAGAGCTTAAAACAGATAATTCAGAACTTAGTAATATTATTGATTATTTCCCCTTCGGTTTTTTTAAGAATGTTACAATCCCTAATCTGTTACTAAATATTAAGAATGATTTTGGGAATGATGCTTTGAGGGCTATGTGTGAAAAGGTCGCAATGCTAGAGCCTAAGAAATTAAATGCCCCTTATGTTAAAGCTATTATTGAGAATATGGATTTGTCAGGGATTGCAAAGGGTGTTGTTGATGAGTCGGGCAATAAAAGAGAGTGGTTGTGCAGGGTGCAAGCTGTCTCTGAAGCTGAAAACCATAAATCCGGTAAATCTACTGATGAACTGTTTAGAGCATTAAAAGACAATAATGGCAATAATATTAAATTCCCCGAAGGCCATAAATTTGAGAATCAATCGGTTTGGGTTAAGAAATGATTAGCAAAAAAGACCTACTCGCCAGGATCGAAGCCCTTGAATCCAAGAAAAAGGAAAAGGATGCAATCTTTGAGGGGATGCTAATTTGGTTTGCTACTCTGGATGTGGCGGTTAAAAAATTATGTGCGAAAGTTTTCTCAGGAGGTGAAGCATGACACCAATAAAACCAGAGAATAAAGACAAGTATCCCCCTAATTGGTCAACCGAGATTAGACCCGCGATATTGAAACGCGCAAAAGACTGTTGCGAGAAATGCCATACTCAAAACTATGAGGAAGGATATCGTGATCTTAATGGTAACTGGTATTCAGTTGAGATTATAATGGATTCTCTTGAGAGGAATGGCTATGATTATTTTGAGCATCAACTATCACATATTGATGTGGATAAAAAGCCAACAAAGATTGTATTGACCATCGCACACAAAGACCACGACCCTACAAATAACGATTATTCTAACCTCGCTGCATGGTGCCAAAGATGCCACTTGAATTATGACAGGGATCATCACTTAGCGAACGCAAGGGAGACCAGGATAGCTAAAACAAGACAAATTGATCTAGAATTATAGGAGGGATCATGAGACCAGGAGATGGAACAGCCGTTTGTGATGTATGCGGGTATGATGTATCAACCGATAACATTACTTTAGGGATTTGCGAGGGCTGTCAAATGAACGATTGGAGCCGTTGCGAGTGGTGCGACTGCTTAACTAATGATGACATTTTATGCGAGGCGTGTCAAAGAATAGAAAGTAAACAGGAATTATAAAAGTGAGTGAACCTAAAACGCTTAAAATTAACGCTGTGGAATATGTTAGGAAGGACTCCATTGGATCATACACAAAAGCCGAGCCAAGGGGCAAGATGCCCTTCTGTATTGTAAGGACATATTCAGCAGGAGTCTTTGCTGGTTATGTTGAATCAAAAGAGGGTAAGAATGTGGTTATTCGTGATGCCGTAAGAATATGGTATTGGTCAGGGGCTTGTTCTTTGTCGCAATTAGCAGTTGATGGGACTAAAGCCCCCAATGATTGTAAATTTGCCGTACCCGTTGATAAAATAGAGGTGACGGAGGCGGTTGAGTTGCTGGATGTTTCGCAAAAGGCAAAAGAGAGTATTCTTGGAGTACCATCATGGAAGAAATAGAACCTAAAGCGTCTGGCTCTGGCTTTGCCGATGGCTCTGGCGATAGCTATGCCGGCAGCTTTGGCAATAGCTTTGCCGATAGCTTTGCCAATAACTTTGCCGATAGCTTTGCCGATGGCTATGGCTATGGCGATGGCTTTGCCGACAGCCTTGCCGAGAGTTATTGCCCTGGCAGTGGCTTTGCCAATGGCGATGGTTCTGGTTATGGTCCTGGTTCTGGTTATGGTCCTGGCGCTGGTTCTGGCTATGGCTACGGCTCTGGTTATAGCGATGGCGATGGTTATGGCTAAAAAATTGACCCATGACAGTTGAATGGGTCATTACTTCTCTGAACTTGGAGAAGGTGAGAATGGGGCGGGTGTGT
>CAYSXT010000062.1:0-2782 GCA_964435075.1 uncultured Candidatus Saccharibacteria bacterium | reverse complement strand
TTGGTATGATTTTAACATAACAATTTATTAAAGACTCCCATAAACAAATCAATCTCTATTGTCGCCCTAACTCTTGCTAACATAGGAATATTAATAGCAGTTGGTGTTTATTATTGGTCTAAAGGCAGATAAAGCAGCTGAACAAGAATTAACACCTCTGGTGAATGACGCTCTTAGCACTACTTCGGCTGTAAGGTAGAGATGTACAGGCCTTGCACAATAGACCGCTACGTGTTATGCTTGCGTGCACTTAAATAAGATAGGTAATAAACCCTATATTCCGTTAAAACGAGCGAAAAATGCTAGGAAAAACCAAAAAAAAGAACTTAATCAAGAAGTATAAGACCCACAAAGAGGATACAGGTTCGCCCGAAGTCCAAGTGGCAATTTTGACCGAAAAAATTAAAGAATTAACCCGTCATCTAGGCGAACACCGCAAAGATGTTTCTTCCAGACGCGGTTTACTGCAAATGGTGAATAAAAGACGTAAGCTTCTAAACTTTTTGGAAAAAGAAGACGAAAAACGTTATAAAAAAGTAGTTAAGCAACTAAATCTCAAGCGCAAAGCAACAGTATGAGTCCAATCCAGAGAAAAGGTCGTCAAGGTCGTTCAGCAAGTTCAGTCAGAAAGACCAGTAGTCGCACAATAAAAGCAACAGCTAAGAAAAAAGAACCAAAGGGGAGAACGTTCACTGAAAAACAGGAGATAACCCGTTATCCTGCTCAAAGGGTGGGTATTTTTATTGATGTCTCAAACATGTATTGGGCTGTAAGGCGCCAAAAGGCCTCACTAAACTTTAAGGCCGTACGCGAAGCAGCCGTTGGCGACAGACAACTAATCAGAGCTATGGCTTATGCCGTATCTAGTGGTCAATCTGATGAGAAAAAGTTTTTTGATGCAGTCTCGCGAGCCGGTTTTGAAGTTAAACTAAAAGAGTTGCAAGTTTACTTTAGCGGTAAGAAAAAAGGTGATTGGGATGTCGGTATCACAATGGACATGGTCAGATTAGCGCCACTGCTAGATGTAATTGTCTTAGTATCAGGTGATGGAGACTATGTACCGGTCGTTGAATATTTACAAAACACTGGCCACTTGGTTGAGGTCATGGCTTTTTCTGAGGGTGTATCAACCAACTTAGTAGAAAAGGTTGATGCGTTCATTGATATGAGCAAAGAAACTCGTCGTTTTCTTATTAGATAATAGAGTCTAATAGGCAAGCGAGGAGGGTTCTTAAATAATTAATTAAGAGATACACACAGAAGGCTAAGTTCGTTATTGATTTTTGTTCCTACTGGCTTAAGACCCAGAAGTAGCAGGAACCAATACCGGACTAGCGAGTGTGACTCTATAGAAAGGGCAATATGCCTTTAAAAACATTTAAAACCGAGGTGGCCGGTAAAGAGATCACCGTAGAAATAGGTAAGTTGGCACCTCAAGCCAATGGTGCTTGTACAGTACGTATAGGCGATACAGTTGTACTTGGTACAGCCGTAATGTCTAAGGACACTCGTCCTGGCACAGACTTTTTACCAGTAATGGTTGATTACGAGGAGCGTCTTTACGCTTCTGGAAAAATCAAAGGAAGTCGCTTTATTAAAAGAGAGGGTAAGCCAACCGATGAGGCTATTCTTACCTCTCGTTTGATCGATCGTGGTATCCGACCATTGTTTGATAAAAATATTAGAAACGATATTCAACTCGTTTTGACGGTTTTGTCTTACGATAGCGAGAACTACGCTGACATCGCAGCAATCTTGGCCGCTTCCATAGCATTATCAATTAGTGATATTCCTTTTGCCGGTCCAATGTCTGGTGTTCGAATTGGTACTAACACCGAGAGTGACAAGCTCTTAGTAAATCCAACACATTCTGACATGGAAAAACAGACCATGGATTTGGTTGTCTCCGGAAAAGATGATCGCATTTTGATGATCGAGGCAGGTGCTTCAGAGATTCCTGATGAAAAAATGATGGAAGCAGTCAAAGAGGCTAACGAAAATATCAAAAAACTTAATGCTTTTCAGCAGGAGATAATTGATTTTGTTAAGCCTGTTAAAACTGAACCGATCAAAGCAGAGCTATCAGACGATCTAAAAAAAGAGATTAAGGAAATAGTCGGTGATCGCTTAGAAAAATTAGTTGCAGCACCAGGTAAAGGTGAGCGCAGTGAGGAAACTGCAAAAATTACTGAAGAGGTAATTGCAAAGCTCAAAGAGTCTAGCGCTGCAGAAGGATTAGAAGAAAAACTGTCTCAGGTTAATGAGATCGTGACTAAGATTTGGGAAAATGCTTTAAGAAATCACATACTGACTAAGAAAACTCGTATTAACGGCCGCAAGTTAGATGAAGTACGTCCGTTAGAGATCGAAGTTGGTTTGTTCCCACGTACTCATGGCTCTGGATTTTTCCAAAGAGGTGAGACTCAAGGAATAACGCTTTGTACTTTAGGCGCTCCCGGTATGGAGCAAATCTTGGATGGCATGGAAGAAGAGCGCAAAAAGCGATATATGCACCATTATAATTTCCCTCCTTATTCAGTTGGTGAGACTGCGCCTTTGCGCGGCCCAGGTAGACGCGAGATAGGACACGGTGCCTTGGCAGAGCGAGCTTTAAGGGCAGTTTTGCCTACGAAAGAGGATTTTCCTTACACTATAAGATTAGTTAGCGAGATTATGGCCTCAGCTGGATCAACCTCGATGGCGGCAACTTGTGGCTCCAGCTTGTCATTCATGGGTGGTGGCGTTTCTAATTAGAGAAAAGTGTGTGTGATGTGTCAAAACC
>CAYSXT010000061.1:0-2829 GCA_964435075.1 uncultured Candidatus Saccharibacteria bacterium | reverse complement strand
CAGCTATACTCCCAAAAATCCTCTAAAACTACTTGGCCTTTGAGGCCGGCCAGCGTAAGTGGCTTAGAATTTACCCAAATTCCCTCTTGAATCTCCGGAGGCTTACTACCTGTCCAATTTTCTTTTTTACTGTTATCAAAAAGTGCCATATTTATTGTTTAACCTTTCCAAATTTGATCTTTAATCCCCGCTTTGAAATTTTCAAAGCGTGCCAGCGTAAAGAGCAAGTCAGACATACGATTAAGATATTGTAGGACATCCGCTCTCAAATTTGCTTGAACCTTAACGACATACCGCTCTGCTCGACGACAAACCGTCCGACAAACCTGAAGATGTGCGGCTCGCCCTGATCCACCAGGAATAATAAAATTCTTAAGCTCAGGCATTTGCTTGGTGGCTTCGTCAATATCTTTTTCTAATTGCGAAATATCCGTTTGTGAAATTTTAGGAACTTCGCGGCCCGGGTTCTCTCCTAAAGCAATCTCACCTGCCAGAGAAAATAGCTCTTGCTGAATCCGACTCAAAACATCAGTCGCCCACTTATCGCCGTCTTTTGTAAGAGTTAGACCAATCTGAGCATTGAGCTCATCGACCGTGCCGTAAGCCATGACTTGCGGGGCAGATTTACTTTTACGACCACCTATCAGGCTGGTCTCACCGGCATCTCCTGTTTTGGTATAAATCTTAAGCACTTAGTAAAAAATTAGTGTATTGCCAAGTAATAATAGTCGCTGCAAAAAAAGTTAACAACAAGCTAATCAGGGTTGCTTGAACGAATTTAATCTTTGTGACTGCATGTAAGGCAATGGCAAAGTTATAGCCAGGCACGCCAATCAAAAGTCCTATCCAGCTCAACAATAAGCTTATCCCGACTATCCAAGTTGGATCCATACCCAACACAGACGCAAAAAAATTAAATCCAATCACTATTAATTCTATGGCAGCCAAAGGCCAAGCCGCAAAAGCAGTGATAATTAAAATCTGGCGAAAATCTGCCTTACCTCCTTGCGAAAGTGCTAATAAATAAGCAAGTCCAGCGATTATCGGCCAGCCAGCAAATACGGTCAAAGTTACTAAAGCAAGAATCGCAAAAAATTGTGCAGATCCCAGGAGTTGCTGTTGGGCAAATATTACTAGAGCGCCGCCTAGGATAATAATCCAGAGACTTATAACTGCTATCAAGGCATCAGAAACCCGAGACCGTTTGGCTAACTTCTCAAATACCTTTGCAGACATGACAAACATTTAAGTACCGTAACTTGATGAGGTAGAACCCTCGCTGATGCCATTTTCTACCAGCCATTTTTCTGCGTCCAAAGCTGCCATACATCCAAGGCCGGACGCAGTGATCGCTTGTCTATAGCGATAGTCCTGAACATCGCCGGCTACAAAGACACCCTCTTTGCTGGTATGCGTATTGTCGGTGACCGAAACATATTTTTTCTTATCCAGCTCTACCTGGCCTTCTATAAATTCGGTATTGGGTTTGTGACCAATGGCCACAAACATGCCGTCGGTTTTAAATTTGGTATCTTTGCCCGTCTTATTGTTTTTAAGCATCACGCCCTCAACTTTATCCTTACCTAAAACTTCTTGAACCTCAGAGTTCCAGATAAACTCGATTTTTTTATTTTCCTTGGCCCTCTTTTGCATAATCTTGGAGGCCCTTAATACATCACGCCTAACTATCACGGTTACTTTACTGGCAAATTTGGTTAAAAAGTTTGCCTCCTCCATCGCCGCGTCTCCTCCTCCTATGACAATTAACTCTTTATCCTTAAAAAAGAACCCATCACATGTGGCACAACTAGAAACTCCTTTGCCGATAAGTTTTTTCTCGGAATCTAGACCTAACCACCGCGCACTAGCCCCCGTCGCGATAATAATACTCTCGGCCTCAACCTCTTTGTCGCCCGCTTTTAGTTTGTACGGTCTCTTGGCTAAATCAGCCTCCGTAATATTGGCATCCCAAATGGTTGCGCCAAATCTTGTAGCTTGCGCGCGCATTTGCTGCATAAGCTCAGGACCTTGTATGCCATCTTTAAAACCCGGGAAGTTTTCTACTTCCGTAGTTAGCATCAATTGACCTCCTGGCTCTGCGCCACCAATAACCAATGGTTTAAGCCCGGCTCTGGCAGTGTAAATAGCCGCCGTAAGCCCAGCCGGTCCAGAACCTAAAATTACAACATTGTATTTTTCTGTTGCCATAGTGTGCTTAGTTTAGCACTTGCTTAAGTTCAAACAAGTGAGTGCTTGCTTTTACAGAATCTCTAGTCTAAATCAGCACGCCCCGTTTTTGGCGTAACTACATCCCTTTTACTATTTTTACGCTTACCGCCCTTTAGAGCTTTTGCTTTGGACTGTATGGCTCGGTTTGCTCTCTTAGCTGATCTTTTTCTTTTACCCCCGGCTTTACCTTTTTTAATATTTCTCACTAATTTTCTTGGCATTTTTTTGGAAGTTAATTAATTATGTCTTTAAATATAGCAAATAATCGGGATAAAAAAGAAGCCGCTAACGCGGCTTCTTAATTTAACTTTATCTATTTAGCTACAATCTTTATACCTCTCAGTTGACTTGCTACTTCTTTCCGCACTAATGCTTTTAGCGCGTCTTTTGGATCAGGTCCTGGATATCCTGGAACTGTACCAATCCTTTTGCCACCTCTTTTTACACCTCTTTTTGCACTTCTTTTTGCCATTGGATGTTTTTCCTTGTTTAAAAATTAGTTCCTTTATTTTAGCACTCTCACACACACGTCAAGAGACCCTGTGTAAAACAAAAACCACCCGGATTTCACGAGTGGTTTTTTGGCCCTGAGCAAATTTT
>CAYSXT010000060.1:0-2991 GCA_964435075.1 uncultured Candidatus Saccharibacteria bacterium | reverse complement strand
CCTCTAGAGGGCGATTAGTGTTAGTGTCAAAACCTAAATCGATGGTGAATCGGGACCTACCGGTTGCAGGATCGCGTAATGAATACACACGTTTAGCACCTTCCAAAAAACCTTCCTGCCCTCCTTTAATCTTTAAATATGGGTTTTGATTATAAGTAGGATGCACTATGGGTTGGTTGTATCGCCCTACAGAATGTTCCATTACTACACCCTCTAATGCGGTGTCTTCTGGGCGCAATAAACGAAAGATAATACCGTTTTCTCCCGTCATCATTGTTTCTAACCCTTTACTTTGAAGCAGAACTTCGGGTTTAATTCGGCTTTTTAGATTAGGTCTTTTTAATATAGCAGCAGCTAGTTCTGCTGGTTTATCGCTTTTTGTCAGTTCGGCCCAATTTTTTAATTGGGCATCTCTTCCTGCTTTTACCATTTGCGGAAAAGACATATTTTTGATTTTTTTAGGATCTAGTAAAGCTACGTTTTCCATAAAAGTCTCAGGTTCCATAAAACCCAAGCCACTTGTACCTGTTCCCCGCACACTAGGTGAATATAAGATTTCGTCTTCATACATAGCTCGTCGTATAGGTTCATCGTATTCAAAAAGTTGTCTTAATGCTCTTTTGTCATCCATGTTTTTAGCACGGTCGATAAAATAATCAGGTGTTGAAGCGTATATGTCTTTATCCATTCCAACAAAAGGCGCAATTTCTTGCGGAAAACGAGGACCATAAGCTAGGTCACGATATCTTTCTAATTCTGCTTGGTTAGCAAAACCTTGAAAAGGTTGATTAGGATCAAGTTTTCGAGACAATTGCTCGTATTGATTTTGTCTTTCTTTTAACTCTTCTCCTATGTTTTCTTTTAACTCTAGTACCTTTTCTCTTTTAACAGGGTTACGTTCATAAACATTTAAGTCTGCTCCTGGTTCATCCGTAAGTAATGTACCGCTAATGGGTAAAGCATCGTCGTATTCTTTATCAAAAAGTTGTCGTGCTATTGTTTGTTGCGCAAGACCTGTATCTTGTTCAGCAAGTTGTGTAATTTGATTTTGCAAAGACCGTGCTTGGGCTAAATCTTCTGCGCTTCTATACCCACTAAATTCCTGATTAGCACCCATTTGCATTGGTGCGCGAGTTTCTTCTAGTTTCCGTAATTGATTTTGTAAAACAATTATTTGATCGGCTCTACCTGCTTCCCGACGTATTTCTTCAGGTAAACTAGGTGGTAAAGAAGTAGTGCCTCGCTTGTAATATTGATGAGATGCATAAGGGTCTAAGTTTTCAAAAGAAGTGTCTGTACGCCCTGGTTCAGGAGTTAAATCTCCTCGCAACACCATAGCTCTTATAGGATCGTTTGGTGTTCCTGCGTCGTTTGTAAAATACTTTTCAATTTTGTTTAAAATACCCTCTCTGTCTGTTTTTGAAAAATTATTTTGATTTTGCAATTCACCTACATTTTCCATTGCCTCTTGATAGTCACCTAGATAAGCTTTTCTATATCCTGGTAGGTTTAACTGAGTTCCACCTTTTACTTTTTGCACCATCGGAGCAATGAACTCTCCTCGTTGCAGTTGTATAGCAGGTTGAGCCGCCGCAGTGCCTAACATAGTTTCGGCAACAGTTTGAGGAAAAGTAAAATCAACTATTGTGTTTGTTTCTGGATCGTAAACTTCTTGTAAACCTCTATTGGCCATGTCTACTTGCTGGAGCACGTAATCTTCTCCAGCTTGTACAAGTTGACTAGGCATTTCTTGGGCCACCGTCGCTACTTGTTCTCTACCTTCGGGAGTGCTTAAAAAGTTTTTAGCTTTTAAAAAATTTAAAACCCCTGCTTCTAAAAGCCCTTGGATTCCTCCCCCACTTTCAATAGGTCCGTATTCTCCAGGCACAACCTCTATGTCCCTTATAGCTTCAGGCATTCCCGTTCGAAGATTTATTCTTATCGCTTCACTACCTTCAACTGGTTGTATTTCTTCTGGGCGAATTTCTTCACGACGCAGAAAAGGTTGTAACAAAGGACTTATTAAATCTTGAGTTATAAAACTTCCGCCGTAAGTAGAGGGAAATATACCTGTGTAGTTTTTAGGGTCTGCCACTAGCGCCTCCCATCTGGGCGCACATCCACCCGAGGCGTGCCTAGCCGCCATTGTATGTCAGCCGTGTTGGAATCTACCTTGAGCGCAAACGATCTGCCGCGCAGTCTGACAAAAGCTTCGGTCGTAAATTGTTCCACGGGCGTTGTGGCGGTCTGCGTGACCGCCGAGGCATTAGTCTGCAAGTAGTTACCGCCTGGAAAGTTCCGTGTCTGAAGGGTCATGTTAAGACTAGCTGCCGCATCGGTAGACGCATCAAAGGTCACATCGGGTATCAACCGCGTCAGGAATACAAAGTCATTGCCTTCGCCAATGCTCAACTGGCTGCTTTCTATGTAGCTTGAAATAGCAGAGGCCGGTGACGTGCTGCCGTCGTTAAGACCAAACTCTTGGTTGTACAGGTAACCGTCTGTGCCAGCCGCCATCGGATAATCGTTGACGCCGCGATCTAACCAGAAAGTGCGCACCAAACTACCGTAGGACCAAACTTTTTCTTCGTAGTTGTAGATCACGTATTTGTCGATCTCTGTCGAAGCACTAGAAGGGTAGAACCACCATACCTCGCCAAACGAACTGTTTAAGGCAGAGGTCACCAGTTCTTTCTGTTCTAAATTAAAATCGTTAAAGATGTAAGAGCGCACGGTGCAAGGCAGCTTTTGCACCTGTCCTGTGTAGATGTAGAACTCTTCTACCCCCATCCAGAACACCATGTCGTCTACGGCCTTGGCAGCAAGCGGTCCAGAAATCGTGATGTTTTCGGATATTTGGTCAATACCAAAAGTAAACGGAGGCCCAAGAAACTGCATGGCGTGTAAAGACACATCGGTAAACACTAATATCTGTTGTCTTGTTTCTACTGCACAAACAATCTCTGAACCTACGCCAACTCTTAAATCACC
>CAYSXT010000059.1:0-3097 GCA_964435075.1 uncultured Candidatus Saccharibacteria bacterium | reverse complement strand
CGGATGGATTAATTAACACAACCTCATTAACGAGCGATTTGGATATTACAACTACTGCAGGTGTTGGTGCCGGGGACATTACGTTTACTCCTGATGGCGACTTTATTATTGAACAGGGAGCAGGAACTCCTTTTGCTACAATTGATGCTGCTGGTGGATTAAGCATTACTTCTAACTTTGCGACGGATGCTTTAAATATTGATCAATCATTTGCCGACAATGCGCTCTACGTTGATCAATCTTCTACGGGAACTGGCGTGCAGATAGAGAAGAGTGGTGCAAGCGGTACTAACTTATATGTCTGGACTTCTAATGCAGCTCATACCGGACGATCAGTTAGGGTAGCTAATGACTCAACCTCTGCCTCAACCAACATAGGCCTGGAAATTACGCACGCGGGAGCGACGATTAATCCTAATTCCGATGCAAACAGCTTAAATGGTAGTGCTCCTCTGGTTATTCAAGCACTGGCAGAGCCGCTTGTTTTAGGTGGCGACGATTCGGCGACTGAGCGTTCTGGACTATTACAAATTGGTGCGCATGATAATCCTGGAACCAACTTTAATTTCATTGCCTTTAATTCAGACATAGACGGCGATGGTGTTGGTTCTGACGCAGAGTTTCGGGTTGATGGCACGGGAGAGGCTTTTGCAGACGTAGCCTATAATTCTGGTGGAGCTGACTATGCTGAGTATTTCCAAACTAGGGATACCGATTTGCAGCCTGGTGAATTAGTTTCAATAGATAAAAGTCTAAAAGGCGCTGTTAGGCGCACCAGTGGTTCCGGTGACCAAGCTATTGGCGTAATCTCTGGTAATCCAGGTTTCATTGGAAATAATCCATTAGGCCTCAATGATAAAGAAGTACCTGAAACAGATGTACTAGTTGGGTTAGTCGGTCAATTATCCGTCTTGGTCAATGATGAAAACGGTGAACTTTCTATCGGTGATTATGTAACAACTGCAGAACAAGCCGGCTACGCCAAAAAAGCTAACAGCGGTGACTCGATATTAGGCACAGCACTATCAAGTGTTGGAGATAATGGACAAGCACTAGTACTAGTTTCACCTAATTCTGGTGCGCCGAGTCTTGAAGTAAGTGAGTATAACAACGTAGAAACCACAGGCAAAAACACCTCGGTCGTTTTGGAAGAGACTCAAACAGTAAAAGACCTCACTGTTATTAATGAAATCGCGGCAGAAGGAATCCAAGTTCTAAAAGACATAGAAGTTAAAGGAGATATTGTGGCGAACTCAATTAAGATTGATGCCGAGGCAACCTTCAATGGTGCGGTGACTATAAATGATCACTTAGCTGTTGGACCAGACATTGCAGGCGAGGTAACCATTAACGCCGGATCGCAATCTCAAAGAGTCGAATTTACTCGTCAATATGATGAGGCTCCTTTAATTCAGCTGACCCCAAAGGAATTTGGACCTCAGTACCGAGTTGAGACTGTAACAACTGATGGTTTTGTGGTGGCTATCGAGGAAGTGTCTCCAATTGATCAAACCTTTAGCTGGTTTGCTGTTGGTCAGGCCCCTGACGCAGGACCAACCGTAAGGACAGACGCCAAAGAAGAGGACTCTGCGGAAAAGATCTCTTGGTTTCAGAAGATAATTGACATTGCGACTCGTTAGCTCTAGCCTAGAGAATCATGGCTAATAAAAAGACAGCTTCACCTGCCGACGAAATGATGGAGACTCCTAAAAAAAGAAAGTCGCCGGTAACTATTGTTCTCACGGTAGTGGTTTTGTTGTTAGTGGGCGGCTTGATTTATATGTTTTGGATTAATCAAAGTCTGCGCCAGCCGGAGGTTCAGACTAAAATTGCTGAAGAGGCCAATCAGCAGCTAATCGAAAAAGTTTCTCAATTGATTTTGGTTCCAGATAATGAGAGTCCTACTCTTGCAAAGATCGTAAATGTAGAAAATCTCAAAAAAACTAACCCAGATTTTTATGAATTTGCCCAAAATGGCGATCGACTAATATTTTATAGCTCCAAGGCCATCATTTATCGTGAAGAAGACAACATTATTATTAATGTCGCGCCAGTGATCGTAAGGCCAGTTGATGAGGATGGTGTTGAGAATCAAACGCCGCCTGAGGGCACTAAAGCCACCGAGTCTATTAAGGAAAAAAATACTGACAATCAGTTATAATCTCTCTCAACGCCCTAGACTTGTCATATTAAACCCATTGTAGTAAGTTAAGTTCACTGAAGGCCCGCAAGGGCTTTTTAAAAAACATTATTTTTTAAAGGAACTGCGGAAATTCGGCCTGTTTGGCCAAAAATAAGCAGTATTAGAAAAATGGCAAGACAATTAGGAAAAAAAGAGCGCAATTGGTACGTTCTCCATACTTATTCAGGTTATGAAGAGAACGTCTCTCGAAACTTAAAGCAGCGCATAGAATCATTGGATATGGGCGATAAGATTTTTAATGTGCTCGTTCCTAAAGAAAAAAAGATAAAAATTAAGGGTGGAAAGCGCGTTACAGTAGAGGAAAAAATTTATCCAGGCTATGTATTGGTCGAAATGATCGTTACGGACGATTCTTGGTATGTTGTCCGCAATACTCCCTCAGTAACCGGTTTTGTGGGTTCTGGTACTGTTCCTACTCCAGTTAGTGGTGCAGAGGTAGAAAAACTTCAAAAACGCATGGGTGTTGCCGAACCTAAATACAAGATTGATGTTAAGGCAGGGGATGCAGTTAAAATTACTGACGGTCCATTTAAAGACTTTGATGGCAAAGTTAATAATGTTAACGAAGAAAAAGGCTCGATTAAAGTCTTGGTCAATATGTTTGGCCGTGAGACACCGGTTGAGTTGGACTTTCTACAGATTAAGAAACTGTGATATAAAGCCTTAGCTTAAATTCGGCAAAACAAACAAATGGCAAAGAAAGTAAAAACTATTATTAAACTGCAGATTCCAGGGGGTAAAGCCACACCAGCACCTCCAATTGGTCCGGCCTTAGGTCAGCACGGTATTAACATTATGGACTTTACAAAAGCCTTTAATGACCAGACTAAGGGTCAAAATGACATTATACCGGTAGAGATTACCGTCTTTGAGGACCGTTCGTTTGAATTTATT
>CAYSXT010000058.1:0-3282 GCA_964435075.1 uncultured Candidatus Saccharibacteria bacterium | reverse complement strand
TAGTTGATGCTTACAATTGGCCTGATGCCATGCCAGGTGCCGCCTTTGCCCGCAGACATGGCGGTCCTCTATTAATAACCCACCAAGACAACCTGACAGCCAGTACTGCATCAGAGATATTGAGAGTGGTAGGATCCGGTGGACAGGTCTACATATTAGGTGGAGTAAACGCAGTTAGTGATGAGGTAGTGCGAGACTTAACCGGACTCGGCTTTAAAGTAAAAAGATACGCTGGGAAAAACAGAGTGGAAACAGCCGCCATTGTCGCTAATACGCTAGGCGTTAAACCAACCGAAATAATGCTGGGTACCAAAAATAATTTTGCGGATGTTTTATCTTTTGCGCCTCACTCAGCTGCCCACATGATGCCAATCTTTTTAACCGATCCAAACGTTCTATCTCAAGAGGTTCGAGATTTTCTGAATGGACCGCTCGGCGCAAACATTGTACACGTCCATGTAGCCGGTGGAACTGCAGCAATAAGTAATTCTGTAACAGATGAAATAATCTCACGCGGACTAAATGTAATTAGGTATGCCGGCGCCAATCGCTATGAGACCTCCCAAAAGATCGCTGCCCATTTTGCTCCTAATCCAATTGAGATCAGTCTCTCAAGAGGCGACGTTGCTGTTGACGGACTCGCTGGAGGACCGCACGCCGCTATACACGCAGCGCCTATTTTGCTAACTAAGACCGACACGCTACCCCAACCGATCTGGGACTACATTAAAGACCGGGCTGTTCCTATTGAACAAGGCTTTGTATACGGAGGCTATAGCGCTGTAGACATTATGGTGCAGTCAGTCGCCCAGCAACTATTTAGTCCATAAGGAGTTATGACAAAAGGCCAAACTAAAGCAGAAAAAAGAGAGCAAAAAAAGCGGCCCCGTATGAAGGTAAGCGGCAAACAAGTGTTTAAATTGGCCGAATTAAAGGGACGTCCTGGTAAAAAAATATCGCGCAAAAAGGGCTAAAACGTGTCCAAACCGTCAAATTAATCTTGTTGACATTCAGCCTATTCGAGGGTACTCTACAGCGTGCTCTTCTGACTCTCACGAGTAATACGGAGAGCATTTTTCAACATATATGAACCAATTTCTAGCTTATTCTCAAATAGCCCTCGGACTGATAATCGTAGTTATCGTTCTTCTGCAGCCTAAAGGCGTTGGCTTAGGACAGGTTTTTGGTGGTGAAGGAAACGTATACCGAACCAAGCGGGGCGCTGAGCGCATCGTTTTCAATGCAACTATCGTATTAGCACTATTGTTTTTTGCAGTCTCGCTTGCGTTAATACTAATTTAGACTTTATTAATCATTGTGAAATTAGACGGTCCAAGTTCAAAAGGAACTAAAGGCAAGAAGTTTTCGTTCAAGCGCTTAAAACTCATTCCCAAGGTATTAGGTACTGGTGAAAAATTGCTGGTTCTTTTAGCTATTGTCTTAATGTTGGGCGGTATCACCTGGTTTGCGGGACAAAACTATATCAACTCAACAGTTGAGGTACCACAACACGGAGGAACCTTAAGCCTTGGACTCGTAGGCCAGCCTCGCTATATCAACCCCCTCCTCTCTCCTACCTCAGACGTCGATCAAGATATGACTACATTAGTTTTCGCAAGTTTATTTAAATTTGATAAAGATTTTAAATTGCAAAACGATTTAGCTGAGTCACTTTCTATTAGCGAGGACAAAAAAGCCTACACCGTTAAACTAAAATCGGGTTTAACTTGGCACGACGGAGAGCCTTTAACTGCTGCTGATGTCATATTCACAGTTAAATCAATTCAAGATCCAAGCTGGAACTCTCCACTAAGTCTGGGTTTTAAAGGAGTAACGGTAGAACAAACTGACGAGCTAACTTTAGTGTTTAAATTAGACGAGGTCTATTCAGCTTTTGCTTCTAGTTTAACTTTTGGAATTCTACCGCAACACCTCTGGGCTTCTGTAAGTGGATCAACAGCAACTTTGGCTGAGGCAAACCTAAAACCAATAGGTTCTGGCCCTTATAAATTCAAAGAGCTGACTAAAGACCGTAATGGAAAACTTATTCGTTACAAATTAGTGGCCAACGATACCTATCATGCTGGCGAGCCCTTTATATCAGAAATAAAAATTAAGTTTTACGATCAAATTGCTGACGTTGCTCAAGCTTATCAGGAAGGCGACGTAGACACAGTCAACAAGCTACCGGTCGCAGATGCTGGTGAGTTTGATAACAGCAAGACCAATATTAATACAGTAAGCTTGCCGCGATACGACGCGATATTTTTAAACGCTAACAAAAATACAGAACTACAAGAATTAAAAGTTAGAGCCGCACTCGCCCATGCTATTAAGAAATCAGATTTGGTTGATAAGATTTTGATGGGTAACGGCAATGTCATTAATTCGCCTTTAGTCCCCGGCACCCTAGGTTACACTGAGGATGTCCATTTATATAGTTATGATCCAGAACTTTCTAAAAAGCAGTTAACTGAGGAAGGTTTTAAAGTAGATAAAGATGGTTTCTTTGCTAAAGATGACAAGCGCCTAGTCATAGAATTGGTCACTGCCGACACACCCGAGAACAAAAAGCTCGCTGAAGCGATTGCTGCCTTTTGGAAAGCCATAAATGTAGAAACAAAGATCAAGGAACTCACCGTTTCAGAACTGCAACAGGATGTAATCCGAAACCGCAGTTACCAAACACTATTATTTGGTGAGGTAATCGGCGCTGATCCGGACTTATATCCTTTTTGGCATTCAACCCAAATAACCGATCCAGGCCTTAACTTAACCTCTTTTACTGACGAGGATTTGGACGAATTACTCGAACAAGCTCGTCAGGCTACTGACCCTAAAGAGAGAGCCGGCAAACAAACTGCAATTAGTAAAATCCTTGCAGAAAACTTACACGCAATTTTCTTATATAGCCCTAATTATTTATACGCATCGCGCTCCAATATCAAGGGCATCGACTTAGAAAATATCAACTTACCGGCAGACCGGTTTAATGGTATTAATGAGTGGTACATAAAAACCAAGCGCGTCTCTAACGAAGGAGAATAAAAAAACATGAACGCAAACGCTTTCCAGCAAAAACCCGCTAACCGCGGACGAAATCAAGCTAACAAATCAAAACGCCCAGGCGGACCCCGCTCCGGCAAACCTAAAAAGCGCGGCAAAAAAAGAGGAGGTCGTCCCGGCGGTCGTCCTCAATCAGGAGGTCGCTCAAACAGACCGCAAGATCGCTTTCGCCGAACACCAGGCAAGACACTCGGAGCACGCTATCGTGAGAATTTT
>CAYSXT010000057.1:0-3377 GCA_964435075.1 uncultured Candidatus Saccharibacteria bacterium | reverse complement strand
GCTTTTTTTGCAGCCTCTAAATTTCCGGTATGGCCAACCATGTCAGAGTTGGCATAGTTAGCAACGATAAAGCCATATTTATCGCTTTCTATAGCCTTTATTATCGCCTTAGTAATGCCATCCGCACTCATCTCGGGTGCATCTGCATACGAGGAAACATTAGTTTTACTTGGGATTAGCACGCGGTCCTCACCCTCAAATTTTTTTTCGACACCACCGTTAAAGAAAAAAGTAACGTGAGCATACTTGTCGGTCTCAGCTATATGAAATTGTTTTATGCCGGCATCGGATATAACTTTGGCCAAAGGATTGGTCACATTCTCGGGTGGAAAAACAACAATAGCCGGCAGGGATTCCTCATACTGCACCATTGTTATATAGAGCAGATCTTTTGGCAGAGGTCCACGGTCAAACTTATTAAAACTAGGAAGTACAAAAGCCTCAGTTAATTGTCGTTCTCGATCATTTCTAAAGTTTGTATAAATTGCCGCGTCACCTGGGCCGATTAGGCCAACTGGTTCTCCCTTTTTTACAATAACTGTTGGCGGAACTTTTTCATCGTTTAAATCTTTTTTATGCGTGTTGAGGATTGCCTCACGAGCTGACTTTGCTTGCTCACCCTCACCTTTAACCATGCAATTGTAGGCGGCGCCAGTTTTATCCCAGTGTTCCTCACGGTCCATTGCAATATCGCGACCAATAACCGTTGCTATCTCTCCAACCTTTGCCTTTTTCATAGCGGCTTTAATTTCCTTGAGAAATTCCAAAGAGGCACGGTTGGGAGTATCGATTCCATCCGTAAATAAATGAAGATAAACTTTTTTCATTTTTTGCCGGGCAGCAAAATTGATACAGGCGATCATGTGATCCGTGTGGGCATGGATACCCCCATTTCCAAGAAGACCCATAATATGAAAAGCGCTATCATTTTTTTTGACATGCTCGGCGGCTTGCAACAGGGCAGGTTTAGTAAAAAAGCTACCGTCTTCTATGGCCAGAGATATACGCGGCAAGTTCTGATATAAAACCACGCCGCCACCTAAAGTACGGTGACCAACCTCAGAGTTTCCGAACTCGCCCCAAACTAAACCGACATTTATGCCAGCTGCAGCAAGAGCAGCCCCAGGATAATTTCTGCGAATAAAATCAAAATTAGGGGTCTTAGCTTGAGAGATAGCATTTCCCTCTTCTAGGGGGCTCAAACCAAACCCATCGAGGATAACTAAAACAACCGGTTTAAACTTTGGTTTCTTAGCCATTATAAGGCGCTCCTTTGCATAAAAGTAATGATGTCATCAAATAGTCCGATAAGCTATACTATGTAGTAACCATTGTAGCCACTTTTTAACAAAACTTCCTCTCTTGAAAGATTTTTTAAATAAAATTCGACCCCAAAAACATTGGCGCGTGCTGTTGATTTTTCCGGTCGCAGCTGGTCTAATATTCACCTTAAATTTGTTTCAAAGTGAGGCGATTTTTGATGATACGGGAGTTATTCGCACTACTTCGGCTATAGCAGTCGGCGATGATGTTGAGATTCAGGTGGATGATGCAGAATGGTCATATGACATTGGTGCGCCGGGTGCTGGTAAGTCGGTCTTAATTGTTGATGACGATAGTAATGCGACGGCTTGGCCCACAACCGATAAAGAGTCTAGCTTACGCTTTGTTCTGCAGGGATTGCGAAATATTGGTTTTGATCCAGATCCTAGTGCTGAGTGTGATGCAGGAACCCCATTTTTCTGGGATACAGTCTCCGCTGAATGTAATGTAGCTTTTCCTAATCCAGCTGGAACTGCAACCGGAGCCCCAAGTGCTGCTACCCTGGCGGGTTATGACTTAGTAATTTGGCTTACTGGAGATGAAGCCTCTCCTTTAGCATCCTCGGAAATTACTGATCTCACTACTTTTTTGTCTGGTGGCGGTGATTTATTCTTTGCCTCTCACTTTTATTTAGAGGATGTTGCTTCATGTGCCGATGGAGCGCCGGATGTTTCTTGCGCGGGTGCGCCACACTCTAGTTTTATTAGCACCTACTTAGGCGTTTCGGATTATGCGCAGATCACTAGAGGAACTCCAACTACACGAGCCCCGCTCTATTTTGACGGCGTGGCCAGTGATCCGATTGGCGATGGTATTACTTGGGAGGCGCGCACCCGCGCAGGCCATTTTGAAAACGAGATTAATGAGCTGACTCTGAGTGGAAGTGGTTCAGCTGTCTTAGAAGAAACGTCTGCGTTTGGTAGTGCGACAGACACTCCCGTCATGACCAGGACTGACGACGGGACCGCACGAGTAGTCTTTGCTTCGCAATATATTACAAACGCGCAAAATAAAGCGGATCCTAATAACTTTAGAACTGTTTTTGAGAGGTCCATCGCCTATCTAGCCGATGCTCCTTCAGTAACGGTGACTAATAGCCGTACTGGAGAGGTAGAAACCGTTTCCCTAACAAATAGCGGTTTAGGCGTTTTGCGTGGAAGTGTTGCTACGAGTGCAAGTAGCGGAATTGTCGGCGATCTTGTTATGAATGATGTTTTACCGGGAGATCAGTTTATAACCAGCTATTCAGAAACGTCTCCGGCACCTGGAGCTATAACAGATACGACTAATGTAATTTTAGTTGATCCGGTTAGCTTTGAAGATGGCGGGGGATCTACTATTACATCTATCCCAGTACCCGGGATGTTTTTTGTGCGAATAGTTGATCAAGATGCCAACACCACGGGAGCTGCTGAGACATTCCCAGTGACCCTGACGAGCACGTCGGGTGACAGCGAGACTTACACCATGACCGAGACGGGTGCCAAGACCGGAATATTTTTGTCGAGTTCTGTTCCTACTGTTTTAAGTGATACGGGTATTGGGGATGGAGATTTATTGGTGGCGGACGGAGATACAGTCAGCACAACCTATAGCTATCAAGGTGCAGAAGTAACTCGGACTTTTGATCAAGGGACCTGGCACTCAGGCGAGACAGATACTGTAGCTGCGACACCCGGTGATCTCACGGGTTTTGATGAGCGTGACGATTCAACTGATATTGATGCCGATGAGCTAGATTATTTTGTTAACGAGGGTGGCGGAAATTTAACAACGGATTGGCAGCGCAATGACATACCACCAAATCCAAATCCAATTTTAGAAGCTCATTTTGATGGATCGGGAACATCGACGGATGGTGCAGGCGCTGAAGCACCGATGGTTATACGAGAGCCGTCTAACGGAGATTACTATATGTGGTACGCAGGAATATCAAAGGCAGATGGCTTACCAAGGATTCATCTTGCAATTAGTGATCAGGGTACGAGCCCAATTGGAAGAGATTTTGAAAAGCAGCCATCACAAACTACATACTGCCCAGTTTTTGCCCTGGG
>CAYSXT010000056.1:0-3720 GCA_964435075.1 uncultured Candidatus Saccharibacteria bacterium | reverse complement strand
GTTTTAGCTAAAAAAGGCGATCAGGTTAAGATGGTTCGTTTTGGCGATCCTGATATGACCATTAAAAAAAGCCAGCCTAAGCGTAGAAAAAGTTTTAGAGCCCGCCATAACTGCGATACCGCAAAAGATAAGTTCACGGCGCGTTATTGGTCGTGTGAGGCGTGGTAGATGAATCGCGCCTCTATGCCAAAAGGTTTAACCTATTATAAAAAGGGCGGCGGAGCTTCTAAAAAAAGTAAAGGAAGCAAAATTTGTCCTGCTGGAAAGGCTTGGGCAAAGCGCACTTTTGATACCTACCCGTCTGCTTATGCAAACATGGCGGCTTCTAAGTATTGCAAAGACCATAATTACGCAAAAAAATCCAAAAGGAAAAAAGCCTGATGGGTGAGTTAAAAAAATGGCGTGATCAAAAATGGGTGCGAATTGACAGCAGCGGTAATATCGTTGGTGACTGTGGCACTTCAAAAGACAAAGAAAACCCAGACCGTTGTCTTCCGTTAGCCAAAGCACGTTCGCTAAGTAAGTCAGAACGAGCGGCTACTGCCAAAAAGAAAAAACGGGAAGGGGCAAAGGGCAAAACTGTTGTTAAAAACACGAAAAAAGCAACGGTAAAAAACATGTCTCGTGGCGGCGGAGTACGGCAGGAGATTGCAAAAGGGTGCGGCGCAGTGTTAAACGAGCGTCGTAAAGTAACAACATATACGTGAGGTGGTTATGCCGGGTTCAAGAGTAAACATAGGTAACGCAGCCGTCAGGAAACAAAAAAACAAGAGCGGCACAAAGAAAAAGCGCATGATGAACAAAGGTGGCGCGGTCAAAAAAGGCCAAATGCAAAACAAAAATAGTCCTGTCAAGAAACCCATGATGAATAAGGGCGGGGCTGTTAAAAAAGGCCAGATGATGAACAAAGGCGGCACAAAGAAAAAGCCCATGATGAATAAAGGTGGTGCGGTTAAAAAACTAACGCCATAGCAGTAAATGGCGTATTTACAGTCAAACATCCCGTACTTTAAATGTTGGGTGCGGCGCGAATACACGCACAACCATGAAAAATATCATGGCGAGTTTATTCATGCGATGGCTGTGGCTGTTACAACAATGCCCACTCGTTGTTTGTCTTTTCAAGTCATATTTACAGGGGCGGAGGTCGATACAGATGATGAAAACGTACACGGCGGCGCAATGTGGGCTAGAATGCCGATCACAGGTTTAATTGCTGATTCAGATTACGAGGGTTGGCCTGAACCTATGCCTGTTTGGGCAGCGCAACCTTGGGATTGTTCGTCCCATAACCACTCGGTTTATGTTTTAGATCGAGCTACGCCTTGTCCTTGGATTGCTAAGATAGATGGCGAGTTTTACCCGGCAAAGTATTATTTCACCGTTGATTACGCTGAAAATGAAATAGCCGATGACCCGGCGCAACACAAACAATCGCATGTGTTAGAGTTGTTAGATGCAGGTAAATGGACGGGTAATATCGTAGCATTGCCGAACAACAGGGTGCGGGTAACACATCCTGCGTGGTTTTCTACTGGCGAAGGTGCTCCTGACTTCAAACCTTCTCAGCACATTCATTACTCAAAAAGTGAATTAGATTACACGTTGGACGTTAACAAGGTTTTTGATAACCTTTATTCTCCTGAAAAACCTGTTCGCAAACCGCGCCGTCGCAGGAAGAAAAAATAATGGCTACAAGTGGAAGCAAAGATTTCGAATTAGATGTTGCCGAATACGTCGAAGAGGCGTTTGAACGTTGTGGTTTAGAGGTTCGAACTGGTTACGATTTAAGAAGCGCCAAACGTTCTCTTAACTTACTGTTCGCTGATTGGGCTAACCGTGGCCTAAATCAATGGACCATTGAAGAGGTATCCATAACCTTAGCTACGGGCATTAGAGATTACCCTGGTGGAACTTTAACAATGACAGTAGGTTCTTCTACCAGCTTTTCTGTGGGAGAAACTCTTACTGGAGGCACTAGCGCAGCAACAGCCAGCGTTACTAGTAAACCTTCTGGCACTACATTGGCTATTACCATTCCTTCTGGAACGTTTACCAGCGGAGAAACCATTTCTGGCGGCACCAGCGGGGCGTCAAGCACTTTAGCGGCGGCGGTAGACTTAACAAACGTGCAGTCTACAATAGATATTTTGTCCGCAGTGGTTACCCGAGACAGTACAGATTTTGAAATACAAAGAGTAAGTCGTTCAAGTTTTCTTAACATACCTAACAAGTCACAATCGGGTAGACCAAACCAATTCTTTTTAAACAGGCAGATAACGCCTGTGTTACAAATTTGGCCCGCACCAGATAACGATACGGATATTGTTAAATTTAACAGGCTGACTAGAATTGATGACGTAGACGCCTATACAAACACAGCAGAAGTTCCTTTTAGGTTCTATCCTTGTTTAACTGCAGGTTTAGCGTACTACTTGTCTATGAAACGAAACCCACAACTTATGGGGGCTTTAAAAACTATTTACGAAGAAGAATTACAACGGGCTCTTGACGAAGATAGAGATCGTGCTTCTTTACGCATAAGCCCTTCATACGAAACGTATAGGTCGTAACGATGGGAGCATTTGCTAGAGGAAAATACGCTTACGGAATATCAGATAGATCTGGTTTTCGTTACAAATTAAACTCCATGAAACGGGAATGGAATGGGTCTTTGGTCGGACCAGATGAGTTCGACCCAAAGCAACCGCAATTATTTCCTACACCAAACGCAGACGACCCACAAGCTTTGCGCAATGCTAGACCTGACCGTGTAGAGCCAACCGTGGTTGTAGTAGGTGTTCCCCTGGTTACCGAACGCACTTTTATTCCAGTACGGGGTATTGGTCAAGTTGGAACTGTTACGGTGAGCACAACATGAGTTTTACATACGCAACTTTACAAACAGCGGTTAAAGATTACTGTGAAACATCTGAAACTACTTTTGATACTCAATTACCTACGTTTATTAAAGAATCTGAAGAACGTATTTTAAAAAACGTAGAGTTACCTGTATTTAGAAAAAACGTTACAGGCAACGCAACTAACAACAGTACTTATTTATCAACGCCTAGTGACTTTTTAGCGCCATATAGTCTGGCTGTAATAAAAGATAGCGAGTACTCTTATCTGTTGTTCAAGCACGTGTCGTTTGCACGATCTTACACGCCAAACGCATCTACTACGGGCACTCCTAAATATTATGCGTTGTTTGATGATACGACGTTTATATTAGCGCCTACCCCGGATAGCGGTTACAGTTTTGAATTGCATTATAAATATCGTCCTGCTTCTTTGACTGCAGGTGCTGAAAGCGGCACCACGTGGTTGTCAACTAACGCGCCAGATGCGTTGTTGTACGGTACTTTAGTAGAAGCGGCCACTTTTTTAAAAGTGCCAGAAGAAGTGGCTCAATACGAACAACGGTTTGGACAAGCGATTGCTGCAATTAAAGATCTTGGCGAAGGCTACGGAGCCAAGGATGAATACCGTTATGACATATCGAAAGGAAGATAATGTTTAAAATGGCTGTTGAATCAAATATAGGCGATGTTGTTGTTAAAACAACACAACGCAGAGGATTGTCTCCGGAAGAACTTGCGGAACGAGCGGTGGAGCAAATAGTAAGTGTTTCGGATTCGGTAGACCCTATTGTTAAACAACAAGCAGAAGCGTTTAAAAGTCGCATTTATCATGTGGTTTTGGGTATTATTAAACAAG
>CAYSXT010000055.1:0-3811 GCA_964435075.1 uncultured Candidatus Saccharibacteria bacterium | reverse complement strand
ATCTAGCAACCCATTTGATTCATTATGGAATACAACTGGGAAGTTTGTATTAGCTGAACTATCTGAAACAGTAACTGTTGTTGATAGTGTAGCTGTATCTGCGTTTCCAGTTAATGGCCCAGCAAAAGCATCGGCTGTAACTGTACCATCAAAGAATCCATCTTTAAATTCATTATCAGATTTTCCAAGATCTATAATATTATCAGAGCCTGGATATAAAGCACCATCTTCTAGTATTAATTGCTTTTCATTACCAGCGTAAAAATTAATCTTATCAGCATCTTCAAAATCAATCTTAGTTTCGTTATCTTCACCGATCTTAATATCGGTTGCTAATAGAGATGTGATCCCAGTTTGTGCTGCATCAATACTTAATGAATGAGAAATATTTTCGCCACTTGTTGCTCCAGTAGATGTGATTCCAGTTCCAGCTGTTATGCTGTTTACAAAATCACCAGTCGTATCAGTAGCCATAGCAACACTATTGGCTTGGATCGTAGCAGCCCCATCTTCTGCTATTGCTATATCACCAGATACAGATGCGAATATCGCATCCTCTAAATTTTCAAAAGTTATTTTACCAGAAGCACTATCCGTAGCATCAACCATAGCGATAAAGTCATCGTCTGCTATACTTGTTTCTGTTGCTAATTCATTTAAATCTACCGTTAAAGTGTGAGTCGTACCCTCGCCGCTAGTTGCAGCGCTAGAGTCTATTCCAGTACCGCCAGTTATCGTTCCGACATAATCTCCCGTTGTATCGGTCCCTAGCGCTACTGAATTTGCTTGTATGGTAGCTGCACCGTCCTCAGCAATTAAAACATCTCCAGAGACGCTGGCAAATATAGCGTCCTCTAGGTTTTCAAAAGTTATTTTGCCAGACGCGCTATCAGTAGCATCGACCATAGCGATAAAGTCGTCGTCTGCGATTGTTGTTTCGGTTGTAAGTTCGTTTAGATCTAAGCTAAATGTAACCGTATTGCTGCTGCCAGCAGTATCTACGCCGGTCCCACCGGTAAAAGTCAAAGTCTCAGAATCTAAGTCTATTGAAAGAGCGCCACCGCTATCAGCCTGGAAATCAAGATCTTCAGCCGTTATTGCAGTCGTAACGAAGTCTTTTACTGCTGCGCTAGTTGGAATGGTTGTATCGTTGTCATTGCTTGAGATGCCATCCGCCTCATCAACAAACTTTGTTATAGCTATGGATTCTCCAGCATCGGTTAGTGTACCGAAACTTATAATTCCAGTAGTTGAAAGATTTTCGTCTCCAAACGAAATTGAGCCAGAGCTATCTGTAATGCTGGCTGCGTCTACTGTTAATGTTCCAGTAATAAAACTACCAGCGGTCATAGATCCGGTGCTAGTTAAATTTTCGTTACCAAAAGAAATTGCTCCAGAGCTGTCTGTTATGCTGGCCGAAGTAATCGTCATTGTCCCCGTTACTATACCAGCGCTACTAATTGTAGCTAAAGTAGATGAGTCGTCTTTAAAACTAAAGTCTCCACCATCAGCGTTAAACTCTATGTCTCCAGCTACATCTAAAGTAAAATCACCAGCCGCTACGTCAATTTGAGCAGCGTCAGAGAAATTTATATCTCCTTCTAAAAATAAATCTTGCCAGGCAGCAGTTGCAGATCCTATGTCATAAGTGTCGTCTGCTGCTGGAATTAAACTTGAATCTATACTACCTGTAATGGTTACTGTATCTCCGCTCGCGTCTCCAAGATCTACGTTGCCCGTAAGGCTTACGTTTGCTGCGGTTACAGTTCCGGTAGCAGTAATATTGCGAAAGCCGGTAATGTCTTTGTTAGAATCAACAACAACTGCTTTACTTGCAGCTACGGTTCCGGCCGTTACATCAGTTGAGTTTGCGCGACTAACAGCGGAATCAATTTGCGCTCCGGTGTAATCACTATTATAATTAGCCAATCTTCGTTCCTTTCAATATAGACTTCATTAAAAAGGAAATAAGACTACATTAAATCTCTTTGCCGTCAGCCATGGCTTTGCAGTCCGATTGAGCTTTGAACTCTTTGCCAGGCCATCCATTTCCTTTTAATTTGAATAATGGACCACTCATTAATTTTTTTAATTTTTTATTACCGCAGCATTCGCACGATGCTATCTCATCAATCTTGGTCATTATTTCAAAAACTTGTTCGCATTTATTGCATTGATAATCGTAGGTCCTAAACATTTTCTACCATTTCGTTTTAGCAGCCCAATAAGCTGCGCTCATCTTACCTTTAGCTATATTCTTACGATGCCTAGCTAAAAATGATTTACGCCTGGCTTTTTGGGCCTTTGTTTTAGGCTTTTTACCAGCACCTCTAACGCCTTGCTGTCCAAAACGAATTAATTTAACCTTGGATCCAGACTTAGCTAGAACAGCATGGCTTTTAGTTTTATGTTTTGGAGTACGTTTGGGGCGGTTGTAACCCGCAAAAGTTTGTCCGCGATATTTTATTGACATAGTTAGAATAAGCGCCCAGAAAAATCCAGGCGCTTATAATTTCCTTAATTAAGGTTTAAGGATTCTTGAACTCATAGATTCTTGGTTCAAAAACTGCAACAGCGCCATAGGCCATATCTGTTACAACTTTGTTACCAAGGAAATCAACCGAATATTCGGCTTGGGTTCTCGGTTCAAGCTGACGTGCCGCAGAAATCGCCGTCGGATGTATAATATATCCAACTTCCACTCCTGTGGATGCGCTAGTTCCCATAACCGTGCTGTGCAAAATCGGCATTCCGTAGAGTTGCCCGATTTGACCGTTATACAGAGGGTTTTGAGAGTTTGCAACTTTGCTCGCGTCTATGAAATCGCTAATACCCAGCATTGCTGTATAGAGCGCTGGAGATACTACCATCTTACATTCTGATGTATCTACATCTGACTCCATAAGCGTTTTCATTCCCGCGCGTATTTCAGCTGCGGTTATGACGTTATCGTTTCCTAGAGCAACCGAATTAGTTGTACTTGCTTCGATCAATGATTCCAGATAAGAATCGTAGGTCTTGGCCAGCGCGTACGCGTGTCCAGAGATCTCTTTTTCTAGCATCCCAGGGTTGGCTTGCAAAACTGCAAAATCTTCCACCAAAGAGGCTGAGTAACGATGTTGATCGACGGTTAATTGAACTTCGCCATGCGTATTCGCTGCGTAAGTTACAAGTGTTTCTGCTGACTTGGCTGCATCACTCGATTCGGATAATTTGGGGATGTGAAAAACATCGCCACGTCCCTTAACTGCACCGTTTAGTGAAGTATCAACACATTGTTCGAAAACAAGTTTTCTTTCCAAATATGCTTTTACTCCGTCGGTCCAACAAATGTTATACTAGGCTTTTTATCCTAGATCCCAGGCTTTAACCTGGGTATCGGCATACCTCTTCAGCTTTTGCTGCCGCGGCCTCTTGGCTAGGTTATATCTTTTCACTAGCTATGCTCTGCCCCTGGGTATACTAAGTATACTCTTCGGTTCGGGTTGGCTTATTTTTCAACTTAGCTTTCCCGCTTAATTCCGCAATAATACTCTGCATAATCACTTACGCAGACGGCAAGTCTTTTACCTCTGTCCCCGTTCCTGTTGCTGCCCCCATGACCGTGCTGCTTAGCACATTCATGCCATACAATAAACCGATTTGGCCATTGTAAGTTGGAGCTTGTCCAGATCCAATTTTACTGGCATCTACGTAATCAGAGATTCCGAGCAATGCTGAGTAAAGAGCTGGACTTACGACCAAGTTACACTCCTGAATTGGAACGTCTGCTTCCATGAGCGTTTTCAAACCCCCGCGCAATTCAGCTGCG
>CAYSXT010000054.1:0-3858 GCA_964435075.1 uncultured Candidatus Saccharibacteria bacterium | reverse complement strand
AGTTACACAAAAAGGGCGGCATTATTGTCGCCCTTTTTTTATTGGTTTATACTGCTATTGTTCACTGACTATCGCATCCCGTGATAGACATTAGCCACGACAGGAGAACACTACATGGCTACACATTTTAAAGGCCCGATTCTTTATTCGGCAGCCCAGAAAGGGCTTGAAAATTTAAACATAGGCGTATGGCCTGACCAATGCACTAAGTGGGACGATTTTGTTGATGAATTAGACACTGGCTGGACTGTTGTAAAAGACAGTGGAGCAACGGTAGCTATTGCGGCAGACGTGGCTAACGGAGTATTGGTTATTACTTCTGCGGCAACGACAGACAACGATGGCGGTTCTATCCAAGCCAACGAAATATTTCGATTACCTAGTGTACAAGGCGAAATGGTTTATTTTGAAACAAGGATCTATGTGGATAGCACATCTGGTTCAGGTGTTGGTCAAATGGATGCTTTTTGGGGAATGTGCGAAAACTTTGCTACTAATCCCGAAGCTGGCTTTGCAGCGTCTAATCGTATTGGTTTTCAAATGGATGACGGAAGCTCTAGTCTTCGATTGATTACTGAGAGTGGAGACACTGAGACAGAAACGGTTTTAGCAAGCACTCACGATTTGACTGACGGAACTTTCGTTACATTAGGCTTTACTGCAACTAAAGGTAAACTTACTGGTGGAACTGAAGTAGTTAAATTCTTTGTAGATAAGCAGTTGGTAGGTACTCATACCGCGAATGTGCCCACTGCAAACATCACTCCAGCGATTATATCGGTTAGTGGAGATGCTACGGGAACTAAAAGCATGGGCGTAGACTATGTTTTGGCAGCACAGGATCGGGGTGTTTCTTACAACTTGAGTATCTAATATGGCTACGATAACTCGTAAACGCGCTCGATCAACAGGCGGGAAGTTTAGAGGGGATGACCCCTCTACTCCCGACATTAACGAAGCTTGGGAGGAAACTACCGTGGCTACTAAGAAAGCACCTGCAAAAAAGGCCGCAGCTAAGAAAGCACCTGCAAAAAAAGCTGCTGCTCCAAAAGCTAAAGCTGGATTGCCTAGTATTGGCAGTGCTGCATACAAAGCCATGATTTTGCGTGGCGAAATTAAGGAGTAACTTATGGCAGGTTCAGATGTTTTTTCGACCTATGTCTTATCGTCTACTATTGCTGCTGTCGATCCAAATGGGGTTTGTGAAGCACAATCTACCGGAGGCGCAGCCAATTTAACTATTGACGGTGCTCTTACAGATGGCGGTGTTGCTACGTTAGTTCCTGTGCGTAATGCAACAGTTACCTCTGCTGGTTCCTCGGAAACAGGTAAAACTTTTACGTTTACAGGGACAGATGCAAATGACAACGCTGTAACCGAAGCTATAAGTGGTCCTGGTTCCTCGGCAACCGTAAGCACTACGAAAGTATTTAAGACAATAACTCAAATCGCCGTTAGTGGGGCTTTAACAGGCAACGTAACCGTAGGAAGTGGGACAACCATTTCCGAAACTATTTTTGCTGGAAGAGCGCGTATTAGAGGGGTTTATTTTGTTAATAGTGGCAACTCAGGTCCGTTAGCTTTTGTTAACGGTAATAACGGGGACACTGTTTTGACATTACAAACTTCCGGTACAGCCGCCAGTTCAGATTACCCAGACATTCCTGATGAAGGGCTTTTGTGCCCAGATGGAGTTTTTGTTAATTTCTTGGCCGCTGACGTTGCGTCTTTTACGGTGTTTTATAACTAATGGCTACTACTAAAAACGTAGAACGACTGCCCAGCGGTAGATTGAAATACCGAGGCGAAACTTTTGCCGGTTACAACAAGCCAAAAAGAAGTGTTAAAGGTGCTAAAAAATCGGCGGTGTTGGCTAAGAAAGGTAGTGAAATAAAGCTAGTCCGTTTTGGTGATGCCAAAATGACTATTAAAAAAAGCCAACCAGGTAGACGCAAGAACTTTAGAGCGCGTCATAATTGTGATACGGCTAAAGATAAATTTTCTGCTCGTTACTGGTCCTGTAAGGCATGGTAAATGTACAATTTAGAAACAACCATTAAAGATGAAATTAGGTCTTGGTCTAAAGAAGCTTTAGAAAAAATTAACCCTAATTTCAACAACTTACCTCCGTGTCCTTACGCGGAAAACGCTTGGGCCGATGATAAAGTTGGTATTGGCTTTAAAGTTTCTTCAACTTTTCAAGATTTAACAACTATTGTTTCTACTTGGGATGATAAACATGATTTGGTTATTCTTGTTGACCTAGACTTTATGCAAGATCGAGAGTTGTTTTATCAGCACATAGACGGTTTAAACGAAGGCATCTCTCAAGGCATTTTTATTGAAAAAGATATTTGGTTAATGGCGTTTCATCCAGACGATGAGCCCAACGACTTGGTGTATGCGCATGAAGATTTAAAATCTATTTTAGATACCGAGTACGCTATGGTTTTTATACAACGGTTAACCAAGCTGCATGAAGCCGCAGAAAAGTTAAAGAAAACAGGTTATTACAAAGAGTATGAGCAGCAATTTGGTTTGATGGATATGCTTAGAGTGCGTGAAACTTATTATCGGAGGCTTAAACATGGCACGTAAAAAACAAGGTTACAACGCTCGATTAGATGAATCTCTTGGTGAAAGAAACAAGGGAAAAAAATCACAAAGCTTGAAATCTCGACGAGATGAAAGCAAAGGCACTGAAAAAGCAATGGGCAAGCGTGCCTACTCTGCTGTGTCTACTATGGATAAAGGTGGCAAAAAGAAAAAAGCGGCGTCTAAAAGAGTCGTAAATCTTGGTGCTGGCGGTCCTGTTAAAGCTAAGAAGATGGGCGGAGGTTCTCGAAACTCGTCGGACACTCCTCAACACAAGCGTATGGCCATGGGAGAAAGCGTCCCTCAAGGTAAATCGCCTGTAAGAATGCGTGGTGGTGGCATGGCAGGTGTGAAGAGAATGCGTGGTGGTGGCATGGCCGCTGTAAAAAAAATGAAGCGTGGCGCTTCACCAGGACGTAGGAAACGCTAATGGCGACCTCGGGGTCCACTAATTTTGAACTTGATGTAGCTGACTACATTGAGGAAGCTTTTGAGCGATGCGGTAAAACGGTGCGTACTGGGTACGACATGAAAACCGCAAAACGCTCTTTAAACCTGTTGTTAGCCGAATGGGCTAACAGAGGGTTAAATCAGTGGACCATTGATCAGACTACGATTACTTTGTCTAAAAACATTCGTATTTATCCTGGTGGTACTTTAACCATGACCGTAGCCGCTTCTGCCAACTTTACAGTGGGAGAAACGATTACCGGTGGAACAAGCGGAGCTACCTGCCAGATTACAAGTGTTCCTTCAGCAACGAGCTTTGCGATAACAATACCTACCGGTACGTTTTCTAGCGGTGAAAACATTACCGGAGCGACTAGTGGAACAGTCACTACTTTGTCGGCTGCCGTGGATTTTTCCAATGTGCAAAACACCATTGATATATTAAGTGTAGCGTTACGACGCGACAACACCGATTACTCTATACCTCGGGTAAGTAGAGACGATTACCTAACTATTCCTAATAAAAGCACTACGGGACGAGTAAGTCAGTTCTTTTTAAATCGATTAATTACTCCGCAGCTTGAGGTATGGCCTACGCCCGATAACGACACGGATCAACTTATATTTAACCGTCTAACGCGGATAGAAGACGCGGATACTTTCATTAATACTTTTGAAGTACCCTTCAGGTTTTACCCTTGTTTAGCGGCGGGTTTAGCGTATTACTTATCTATCAAAATAACGCAGGATCGCACGCCTGTGCTTTAAGCCTTGTGTTTAGAAGAAAGTGATATAACAGCGGGTGACCTCAAA
>CAYSXT010000053.1:0-4095 GCA_964435075.1 uncultured Candidatus Saccharibacteria bacterium | reverse complement strand
ATTGCTCACACTGTTTGTGGTTGTTGGATTTTCGGGCTGCGTCGAGTTATTACTAAGCAAAAACCAAACACTAAGTGCTAAGGCAATAAGGCTCAATATAAACGCCGACCAAGATAAAGTTTTATTCATACGTATATTATAAGACTTAACTATACAAAAGTCCATAAACCAAAAACACCCTAGGACAAGCCTAGAGCGTTTTTGTATTTTCCTCGCTTTAGAACGTTACTCTACCTGCATGCAGGCACTAAAGTACTAAGTAATTAGTATCAATAGACCGTGACCAGGGCAGAATATTGCTCGAGATTGGTGAGTTCAGCGGGTGTCAGCGCACGTGCCATCGAGATGGCCTCCTCAATCTGTGAAGATTGAAAAGTTCTTGTATTGCTCGGGTTGAGCGATACTGGAGTGTTCATTTTGGACAGGTAGTCCTCAATGTAAACTCTTTGTTCTCGCGAAATATCCGTAATGTCCATGTCGGACATATAAGTATTGGCGGCACGGCGTGCAAGATGGGTCACACCCTCCCCAGCTTGTGCTGTTTCCGTGTACTCACTATCAGTATGGGAACTACCGGTGGTAGGCTCTAGGCTAAATGATCCTGCTGTTGCAGTTACACTTACCTCCTCTGATGAGTCTTTTGTGGCTTTGTCTGAAGTAGCGACTTCGCTGTTGTCGGAATCTTTCGCGCTCTCATTGTTGTTACTATCCTCATCGATAACCGCGTTATCGTTTTTGTTTTCTGACTCGTCCATTGAGTTGTCAGTAGTATCTGCGGCCACAACGCTGTTCTCATCGTCCACGTCATTGTCGGTTCTGTTATTAACGGCCGTAAAAACTCCAATTACGATTGCTAGTAATACCACAAAAGCTACTAAACCGATGTTACGACGCGATTCATTATTATTAGTGCCTTTTAGTTGCTCTAATATTTCCTGGTCGGTTTTCATCGAAGAAGGAGCCGATTGCTTATCATTGGGGTTCCCTTTAGGGTTTGATTTGCTGATGGTTCTCACCTCCTCTCAAATTGTTAATGAATAAACTCACCCTCGGTAAAAAGTGGGTGATAGCAGATACTAGCATGTGTTATTCTCAAAAAGAACAACAAAAAGCCCACATTTTACTAACAGGTCAAGCCCGTAAATGGCTTAAAAAATCTGGCCAAAACTACTAAATTTATGCATATTCCGGTTTTACCTAAAGAGACGCTTGAGCTGCTAAACCCACAAATTGGGCAAACTATTGTGGATGCAACCTTTGGTGAGGGTGGACACGCGGCAAAAATATTGCGAAAAATAGGTCCCCCAAAAGACGGAGGTCGACTAATTGGTATCGATCGGGATCCTTCGGCGATTGACAAAGCCACCCATAAGTTTGCTGATGACGTTAAAATTGGACGACTTTTATTGGTACAAGGACGTTTTTCTGAACTCGCCAGCATCTTACAACACCTGGGACACCCCGAAGTTGACGGAGTATTGATGGATTTTGGGGTCTCGACTGAGCAGATCTTATCCAAAGAGCGCGGGTTTAGCTTTGCCGGGGACACGGAATCTCCTTTGGACATGCGCATGGATCCTCGCGAGGACTTAACAGCCGAGCGTATCTTAGCTGAGTGGTCCGAGCATGAGTTGCGAGATTTATTTTTTATGGTGGGTGAGCGGCAGTACGCCAAACGGTTGGCTCAAAAAATTGTTAAGACCAGGGCCGAGACTCCTTTTAAAAACTCCCAGCAGCTTAAAGAGCTTGTAGACTCGGCAATACCGCCAGGCAAAAAAAGAGGCACTGTTAATGTCGCCACTCGAGTTTTTATGGCACTACGTATGGCCGTTAACCATGAGCTCGAGGAAATCACGGCGGGACTCGAGGCCGCTATGAAATCTCTCCGGCCAGGAGGTCGCTTGGCAGCGATTAGTTTTCATTCTTTAGAGGATAAGATTGTAAAACAGACTTTTAGAAAATGGGCCGCTCCCTGCGTATGTCCGCCCGAGTTGGCTATCTGCGTCTGTAAGCGTGAACCAATTATAAAAATCCTAACTAATAAACCTGTTCAAGCGGGCAAAAAAGAGCTAGCCTCTAACCCGCGCTCCCGGAGTGCCAAATTACGGGCTTGCCAAAAACTTTAATTATAAAGATGACAAAAACTATATCTATTTTAAGAAAAATTAAGTGTCAGTACCGCACCCTAGCAATTTATGCTCTGGTAGCGCTGAGTGCTTTTGTTCTGACGGGCTGCAGTAGTTTTTTTAATTTACCGGCTGAAAAATTGCTCTCCCAAGCATTAGCCAATCTAGTCTCGTCTAAGTCGATGGTCGCGCGGGTCGAGATCACCAATCCAAACTTTGAATCCAGCAATCCGTTTACCGCACCGGCCCAAGCCATCACTGATCAAGTGGATCACGTAAAACTTACAATAGCCGCGGACTACCGCAAGCGCACTCAGGCTGCCACGGCCGTAAATATTGTCGCCGATAAAAAAGAGAAGCGTGAGCTTGAGGCCACTCTATATATAGACAGTCAAGATCTCTATTTTAAATTAGATAAGTTGCCAGAGATTGAGAATTTAGATTTTAGTGAGCTAGTCGGGGCCACCTATAAAATGCCGATCACGGACATCGCCGGCACACTGCCCTCCCACTCCTCATTAAACATTTTAGGACTGGATCTACAAAAACGCGCCGTCGCCAACGCTATTAAACAAAAACCGGATCTATTCAAAGATATTAAAGAGCTCGACCAACAAGAACTTAACGGCGAGCAAGCTCGCCGCTTTACCGCCCGCTTAGATGAGGGAGCCTTTAAAGAGTTAGCTCGCGAGCTGAGCACCGACCCCGACTTTGACCCAGATGAGGTTGTGATTCCAGAGGCTTTAGCTAACCAACCGATCGAGATTTGGGTCGGCCAAAAAACAAAATCCATAATCCGCCTTAAATCGGTCACCAAAACCGCCGCTGCCGACACATCGCAAAGCTTAGGAGAACAAATGCTAGATGTTATCTTCTCCGACTTTAATAAGGACTTAGGTCTAACCACACCAAGCGACGCCGAGGAGCTAAATCTGCTCGAGCTCATGGAAAAACTAGGTAATACCGTTGATATTCCTGAGCTAGACACTAGTCAGCTCGAGAAAGGCCTCGACGACTTAGAGCAGCTTTTCGATGATTTTGAAACCAACGGCTCTACTAATATAGACATTGGTAACTCAACCTTGCCCGGCTTGGACGAGGTACCTTTCCCGGTGCAATAAAGCAGTAACCTAAGGCCGCAAATTGTCGCACTCAGGTTTTTAGCCTAATAATTTTATAACTGTCGCTACTACTTTTTTGGCCGAGACCGTCTTTTGTTCTCGAGTCTTAAGATTCTTTATCGCAAACTTGTTTTTAACCCGCTCCTCTGGCCCCTGCCAAACTACAATCTGGACATGAATCCGATCAGCGTACTTTAGTTGCTTTTCTAGCTTTGCAGGTCGGTCTAAATAAACCATGGCACCAATTTCGTGTCCGCGTAAATCTCGCGCAATCTCTTCAGCTGCCTCTGCCCCTTCTTCATCCAAAAAAGCACACAAAACTTTAGCTGGATTTTCTGGTTCTGGTAATAATTTGAGCTCCGATAATGCCTCAAACAGTCTGCCGAGTCCTAGTGATACGCCCACGGCCGGCACGTTATTCTTCATAAAAGTGCCAATGAGATTATCGTAGCGCCCGCCACCGATCACACTTCCAAACAAAGGCAAGTCTTCTAAAATAGTTTCAACCACGAGACCGGTGTAGTAATCGAGTCCTCTTACAATTTTTAGGTCCAAGTTATATGCATCAGTTGGAACCCCAAGATTTTCTACATGCTTAAAGATAGCCTCCAACTCCGCCAAAACTTTTTTGCCATCCTGACTATCCTTGAGTGAGGCTTTTAGTTTCTTAAGGGCGGCTTTTGGTTCTCCCGAAAAAGAGATCAGCTTAACTAATTCATTAATCTGCTTGGAATCTAAACCAAGGGCAGCTGTATCTTTGCGGAAATTTTCTTCACCGTACTTTGGATATTTATCGATCGCATGAAACACGCCGGCCACTTGAGTCTTAGCTACGCCTACTTTGTGAA
>CAYSXT010000052.1:0-4156 GCA_964435075.1 uncultured Candidatus Saccharibacteria bacterium | reverse complement strand
CCCGGATCCATCGGGTTTAATCTCGATTCCCACGCCCGGTCGCTCCGGATTGCGCGAGAGACAGCGATGAATATGGCTAGATAATTGCCAACTATGCCAGCTCTGACATAGTTGGCCATACCGGAAATTAAGAGGCTGCAAAAAAAGCGATAGAAATTTTGGACGAACAAATCGGTCAGATAATGAAATCTGCGTTGGAGGTCGGCGGTGCCCTATTGATCACTGCCGATCATGGAAACGCCGACGAGATGATTGATGCCGCCACCGGTGAGATCAAAAAACAGCACTCCACTAATGCGGTTCCTTTTCATATGATTGCGGAACCATTTAAGCTAGCTCAACCAAAGGGAGATGCAGCTATAATGAGCTACTTTAATCCACCCGCGGGAGTTTTAGCAGACGTAGCTCCAACTGTTCTCGAGCTTATGAACCTCAAGAAACATCCAGACATGACTGGGGTCTCGTTACTAAAAGTTATTAACTAATATTCAGCAGGTGGTGGCGGCGGGATGTCGTCTTCAGCAGGTGGTGGCGGCATATCGGGAGGCGAAAGACTACCCTCGTTTTTACCGATAAATATTTCACGAGGTTTAGCGCCTTGACCAGGACCAATCCAACCTCTCTCCTCCATCAAGTCCAATAACCGAGCTGCCCGGGCATACCCCACGGACAACCGGCGCTGCAACAAGGAAGCAGAAGCTTTTTTGTTTTCAATGATGACAGCTTTGGCTTCTTCCAGTAACGGATCGGCGTCTTTTTTGCCATCACCCATGACATCCGCACTCATACCTGATTGTTGTTTTTCTTCAGTAATCGCTTCTACATATTCTGGATCACCTGACTCTTGTTTGAGAAAGTTTGTAACGGACTCAACCTCTTTTTCAGTAACAAAAGACCCTTGAATTCTTTTTGGCTTGGCTAAATTGGCTGTTATATAAAGCATGTCTCCATTGCCCAAAAGTTTTTCAGCTCCAGAGTGATCTAAGATAGTTCTAGAATCTACACTTGAGGCCACATTGAAGGCCATGCGAGTGGTGATATTAGCCTTAATTAAACCGGTGATAACATCCACAGAAGGCCTCTGAGTAGCCACAATCAAGTGAATACCAACTGCTCGAGCCATCTGGGCTAGACGCACAATAGCAGCCTCTACGTCACGCGCTGCAACAGACATAAGATCGGCTAACTCATCAATAACTATGGCTATATATGGCAATTTCTGGTCTTTTACGTGGTTATTGTATGTCTCAATATTGCGCTTACCAGAGGCGTTAAGTAACTCATAGCGCTTGTCCATTTCTGCTACGGCCCAGCGTAGGGCTGGTATAGCTTTCTTAATCTCAGTGACTACTGGAGTTATTAAATGAGGTATACCATCGTAAGATGTTAATTCTACTCGCTTAGGATCAATCATTATTAATTTAAGATTTTGTGGAGAGTTCTTATAGAGTAGTGACAATAAAATAGAGTTAATAGCGACAGACTTTCCAGAGCCCGTAGCACCAGCAATTAACAAATGAGGCATTTTTTCTAAACCTGCGACGGCTGGGTTACCAGCAACATCTCGACCTAAAGCTATAGTTAATTTAGTCTTTGCGGCTTGGAAATCCTCATGGGCTAAAATCTCACGCAGTCTGACCAGTGCCGCACTAACGTTTGGTACTTCAAGCCCCACTAAAGATTTACCAGGAATAGGTGCTTCAATTCTAACGGGGTGAGCTGCTAAAGCTAGGGCCAGATCATTTTGTAGGCCCGTAATCGCCGACAACTTTACACCCTCGGCTGGCTTAAAAGTATATTGAGTTACGGTTGGGCCAATAGAAACATCTCCCATCTCTACAGGAATGCCAAAATTTTCTAGAGTGCGGCGGATTTTTTTAACGTTTTCTTTAATGTCACCTGAGGTTGGACGACCAACAGAATCTTCCAATAGGTCTAAACCTGGCGCTTGATAATCCATATCTTTTACTTGCAACGCCTCGCCTGATGAAAACTCGTCAGGAGTATTACGCACAACAATCTCTGGTTCTTGAGTCTCTTTTTTAGCGTCACCTGAATCCCCGGCTGACCCCTTTTCTTCGGCTGGCTCTATAGCTTTTTTCTTAAACAATTTGTCGGAGAGTTTTGTTTTTTCTTTGTCTGATGACTCATCCTCACCCATGCCATGAACCTTTACCCCATTAGACTCTTTTTGCTCCCTGCCCAACTGGCGTGGTTCAATATCTTCTTTATTTTTTCTCCAAGGCCAGAGGTTAAGCAGGCCCACATCCAATAGTAAAAGAACACCGACTATAATTGCCGCAATTAAAACAATCAAGCCAGCCCAAAAACCTAGACCTAATCGCAAGGGATACGCTAGCAACAAGCCAATCCAGCCGCCTCCCTGACCACCATTGGCAGCCACTACCATCAAATCTGTTTCTGTCCAAAGATGAAAGATTCCTAGCAAACCCACTACGACAACTATTAATCCGACGACTCGTGATTTTGTGTGAGCGACTTTTTTACCTCTCATGGCCAAAACTCCACCCACAATAAACACTAACGGCATGATCAAAGTACCCAAACCAAAGAAAAACCCGAGTAGTCTGCGCCAGGCCACACCAATCACACCCGCAAATTCGAATAGAGACAAAAGAGTAATAAGTGCCAACATAAAAAGTACCACTGCCCATATCCCGCGCCTAGTATCAGGACTCAATTCAAAAGGCTCCCGAGCCTTTTTAGTGGTATTGGTAGACGTGCTCTTGTTGGAAGTATTTTTGCCTCTGTTTCTTTTTTGCTTTTTGGGCATCTGTATAGCTTATCACAGCTAGCCAGCCTTAGGTCCGGGCAGTCTCTTCCAGAAACACCCGGACCGGGCTTTTTAAATGCTTTAACTATTCCGCAACTTCTTTAAGTAGTAGGTTACTCATCAACTGAGTCAATTGGCGCAATTACCGGGATATTTGAGGTTCCTCCAGCCTCTTTATGGGCTTCTACCTCACCTTTAGCTAATTCTGCTTTTTGATCTTCTGATAATTCATAATCAAACTTTTTACTGTAGTACTTAAAGCCAGAACCTGCCGGGATTACACGACCAATAATCACATTTTCTTTTAGTCCCTTAAGAGTATCTGTTCTTCCTGTAATAGCAGCATCAATAAGTACTCTTGCCGTTTGCTGGAACGAAGCAGCAGACAAAAAGCTATCTGTAGAAAGAGATGCTTTTGTAATACCCAATAATACATCCTCTAATTTAGCTGGAGTCTTGCCCTGCTTTTTAAGATCCTCGTTTATACGACGTATGCGGTTTTTATCCACAAAATCACCCTCGAGGAACTGTGTATCACCGGGGTCAGCAATAAGCTGTCGTAATAACATCTGACGCACAATAATCTCAGCGTGCTTATCGTTAAGCGGCTGTCCTTGAGAGGAGTACATTATCTGCACCTCTTTAATGATGTAGCGCTGAACAGCCTCTTTGCCTGAAACTTCAAAGAGATTGTGTAGATCAATGGATCCTTCAGAAAGCTGTTGACCGCGCTCGACTAGATCACCGTTCTTGACCCAGATAGGAACATTGGCACCAATCGTAAACTCTCTTTCATTGGAGCCCTCTCGAGTTACCAGAATCTGCTTACCTGGTTCTATCTTTTTAATAATTCCTGCATAACGAGCTTTTACTGTACGGCGATTTACCTTGGCAATTGGAGCACCCTGCTCGACATAGTCTTTTTCTTTAACTTTAATTTCAGATTTTTCGTCTAGTGGGTATGGATCAACAATCAACTCATCGGATGTGATCTTAATGACTTGTTCTTTTTTATCTTTTTTAACAAGTTCGAACTTTCCAGACATTTCTGCGATCAAGGCGGGCTTCTTAATAGGTCGAGCCTCAAAAAGCTCTTCAACACGTGGCAAACCTTGGGTGATATCGCTAGAAGCAACACCACCAGTATGGAATGTACGCATAGTCAGCTGAGTCCCTGGTTCGCCAATAGCTTGAGCGGCGACAATACCAACGGCTTGTCCCATCTCGACTAAGTTATTACGTCCAAGATCATAGCCGTAGCACATTTGGCAAAGACCATGACTAGCAATACAGGTTAACGGGCTGCGTACTCTTAAGTGATCTGGCTTTGCTTTGTCAATTTTATCAACCAACTCGCGATCA
>CAYSXT010000051.1:0-4191 GCA_964435075.1 uncultured Candidatus Saccharibacteria bacterium | reverse complement strand
TGGCTTGTACCGGAGTAACCAGCTTTCCGCGGTCTATTTTTAAACCGCCCTCCTTTAAACCCTCGTGCGTCCAAGAATTTTCTAATAAATATTTGTCGGCTAAGATAATAACCAACAGTTGATACTTCTCCGCAATATTAAAGGCGTGAAAAGTCAGCTCAAAGGCCTCCGCGGGATCCCCTGGTACCAGCACTACCCTAGTTGGTTCATCCTGACCGGAATGCATGGCAAACCTTAAATCACCCTGTCCTGTACGAGTTGGTAACCCAGTAGAGGGGCCAGGACGCTGACCCAATAAAACCACCAAAGGAGTCTCAGTCATGACGGCAAGACCTAATGATTCCACCATTAAAGAAAAGCCGCCGCCACTACTCGCCGTCATTGCTCGTGCTCCAGCGTGGCTAGCCCCGATCGCAAACTCTATAGCGGATATTTCGTCCTCCGGCTGATAAACAAAGATTTCTTTTTCGTCTTTAAGAGCAGCGCCTTTTCTTAATAATCCACTAGTAGGCGTCATTGGGTAACCGGTATAACTTGTCATGCCTGCTTTTATCGCTCCGAGCATAATCGCGTCGCTGCCTTCTACAAGTAATTGCTGTTTATTTTTACTCTCAACCGGACAAACATACTTGCCACCGAAATGCTTTTTAACAAAATCATAACCCGCCTCCGCAGCTTTTTTATTGCCTTCTACTATTTTTACACCCTTACGACCAAATATTTCTTCAAGACCAACAAATAAATAGTCTAGCTCGTAGCATATCATTCCAACTATTGCGCCAAGCATAACAGTATTCCGCATAATCGGTGGTTGGCCTACCTTAGCCAGTAAATCATCCACGGGAAGATTAAATATGCCGATCCTCTTTTTCTTTAGGCGCGCCTTATAGCTAGAGAGGTCAACCCTATCTAAATCTGCTAGCAAAGCTCCCCCTTTAATGATTTCGTCTGACCAAAGCTCAACAGTCGTCTGATCTAAGGCAGCTAAAAGATTTACCTCTGAAGTCAATGAGCGCACCGGCTGATCACTCATCCGCACCTCCAGTACATTGTTTCCCAATCTTACGCGAGAGGGATACTCAACATTTGTATGAATATAATAGCCGCCCTTGTTTAAAGATGTAGCCAGTAATAGTGCCGAGTTCTTAATGCCCGTGCCTGCCCCACCACCCATTTTCCAGGTATATTCCGAGTGCTTCTGGAGCCCAGCGGAGTCAACAGTGTCTGCATTTTTAAGGGAAGTCCTTGTAGTCATTTCGCAAATAGTATATCAGATTAGCCTCTTGACGGTTAGAACAAATAATGATCAGGTAAGGAACATTGCTCGTAAATAGGCCATTGACGCTACAGCGGCTTAGGATATACGACTTGTTCCCTTTTTTATTGCTTTTTTACTAAATTTCTTCTTAAATAGCAGACCGTGCAGAATAGTTATGACGGCGCAGACATATTAGATGTACTGCAGTCAGCCAAAAATTATAATAATTATCTAGTAGAGCAAATTATTGATGCATGTCCTGGAACTTTAGACGTTTTAGATTTTGGTGCAGGAACAGGCACTTTTGCGAAAATTCTCAGCACAAAAGGATTTCGAGTAAAATGTGTTGAACCTGACGACTATCTGAGGAGCGAGCTTCGCGAAGAATTTACTGTCTACGGCCACTTGAGCAAACTGCCTGACCACTCGGTAGACTATATTTACTCACTCAATGTTTTAGAGCATATCGACAACGATCAAGCCGCCCTTGATCAGGTTGCCAGAGTGTTGAGACCGGGGGGTAAGTTATTTTTATATGTTCCAGCTTTTATGGGACTTTATTCTAGTCTTGATAAAAAAGTCAGACACTACCGTCGCTATACCAAAAAAGATCTTGTTCCAAAACTAGAGAAAGCAGGTTTAATCGCTGAAAAAATTCATTATGTCGACTCACTGGGTTATTTAGCAGCCCTAATTTATAAAATTATTGGATCCAGGTCAGGCCAACTTACGCGTAACCAAATTAAGTTCTATGATGGTGTGGTCTTTCCAATAAGTCGGGTCCTAGATTTTATAGTCAGTTCATTTTTTGGCAAGAACCTATTAGTTGTAGCTAAGCAATCCAAGAATTAATGACAGGCAAGTTTAGTAAACGTTCTGAATATATAATCGTGGCCGTTTTGCTTGCCACGTATATTTTAATTGCTGTCACAAAGATTAATTTTCCAGGGCCTCACTATGATGAACTGATACATGTTAATGCGGCTCTGGGCGGAATAGACAAGGAGACTTTTATTTTTAGAAGTCTCGGTGACTGGCCGGTGCTACTTATGCCGTATGTTGGTGCCCTAAAATCATATATAACGGCGCCAATTTTTAGTTTGTTCGGTGTGTCCTCCCTTTCGGTGCGTTTACCCATGATACTGATAACGGCTGCGGCCCTCCTGCTCACTTACATCACGACGAAAAAATATTTTGGCCGAAGTCTTAGTTTATTAGTGCTTTTTTTACTGGCCCTAGATTCATCCTTTATCGCTCTAACACGAGTAGATTTTGGGCCGGTAGTTTTGGGATTCGTAGCTAAAATTGCTGCGATCTACTTTTTATCTAAATTCATAAAAGATCAAAAAGTCCAGCATTTAATTTTCATGATCGTAACCCTAGGCCTTGGCATCTATCACAAGCTCGATTTTATTTGGTTTTTTAATGCCTTGGTCTTTTCCACCGCCATTATTTATTTTAAAGACATTTGGCGATTTATTAAATCTAAAAAGAACGATCTCCGCTTTTTACTTATTGGGACCGCTGTAACCGGTTTTGGCGCTCTAGCTGGTTACTACTTTATCGCCAGTAAAAAATTTAATTTATTCGGTTCGCTCAAGATTTTTGAAATAGATTTGGCGGTTAGATTACAAAACGTTTTCTCAAATCTTAAGTATCAGATAAATGGGGAGCTTTTTTATAACAATGCTTTTGGGGCTATTCATACTCAGACCGGAAGATATTTATACATAGCGCTTGTTGTAATTGCTTTGATTGCCTTTATCTTAATAGTTTTTGATCCAGCCAAATTATTAAAGAACAGAAAGCATTACTTCTTTTTTGTCTTATTGCTACTGACTACTTTGGCTCAGATTTTAGTAACTAAAAATGCAGTTTGGCCCTGGCACACCTTTGCAACTTATCCTGCAATAACAATAATTACCGCCTACTCATTATATGTAATCTATAAGTATCTTTTAGTTACTATTAAATCTAAAAAGGCCGCACTGGTAATCGGGATAGGAGCACTAATATTTATTGGCGGCTACAACTTATGGATGTCCAATAATTACATCAAAATCTATGATCAACCGCTTTATCAAATTTTTTGGTCAGCGGAGATTTATAACTTAATTGATTACACGCAAGCTGAGGCTAATCAATTTGTCTCGATTGACTGGGGCACACATAATCAGCTCATCTCCTTTACGCAAGAGCGGGATAAATATTTCAACGAGTCGTTTAAGCTCAACAATAAAAAACTCAAGCAAGATGCTAAGGATGCTTTTTTTGCCAAGTATCTAGATAGCTCTGATAATTTCTTGTTTATCTTACACCCCAAAGAAACTACCCTTTTCCCTGTAGCGCGACAAAACTTTTTCGATATTTTGGCCGAAAAAAAACTAGACGCAACCAAGGAGCGTGAGTTTACTGACGGACAAAAGGTTATCTACGAAATTTACTCAGTCGAGTAAAGCTATCGGCCCGTACTGCCAAATCCACCTTCTCCCCTAGAAGAGTCGGAGAGCTCTTTTACTTCTGTAATCTTTAATGGAGCAAACTCTTGCATGAGACATTGAGCAACGCGATCTCCCGCCTTAATCTCAAAGGGCTCCTCTGAGGTATTGTGCAAAATGATTTTCCACTCACCCCGATAGCTTGAGTCAATTACACCCGCATAGCGATGCACTCCTTTACTGCCTAAACCAGAGCGATCCCAAATTAGCGCCACATATAATGGATCAAATTCAGCACTAATACCCGTTGTGTAGGCATGCGTCTCACCCGGCTGCATTGTATAAGACTCATTGGTGTAAACATCAATACCGGCGGAGCCTTTTTCGGCGCGAGTAGGAATTATTGCTGATTCGACTAGTTTCTTGATACGAAAATGGCTCATGACTATAAGTTTTTATACACTAAAAAAAGCTACTCTTAAAGTTTGGTAGTCC
>CAYSXT010000050.1:0-4288 GCA_964435075.1 uncultured Candidatus Saccharibacteria bacterium | reverse complement strand
TTTAATCTTAACGCCATAACTATAGTACCTCCGGAGCTAATGAAATAATTTTCTGGAATCCAAGCTCTCGTAACTCTCTCGGAATTGGTCCAAAAATGCGCGTACCTCTCACATCTTTAGTATCCTTAACCAGCAAGACAGCCGCATTTTCATCAAACTTAATTCTGGTTCCGTCTGCTCTAGAAAATGCTTTCTTTTGACGAACAACAACAGCATGAACGACCTCTTTTTTCTTAGCCTGGCCATTAGGTTGCGCCTCTTTTACAGTTGCAGTAACCAGGTCACCAATCTGAGCGTAGTGACGCTTGTATCCGCGATGCACACGAATAACTTCGAGTACTTTTGCACCCGTGTTATCTGCGACCGATAAATTGGAATAATCTTGAATCATAACTAAGCTTTAACTCTCCAACGTTTAAGGCTGCTATAAGGTCTTGCTTCTACAATCGTTACAGTTTGTCCTATTTTAACTTCCGCTGCACCGATATGAGCATGAAAGCGCTTAGTGCGAGTGTAACGTTTTTTGTACTTTGGATGCTGCTTGGTTTCAGCAATTTCCACAACGGCCGTTTGAACACCAGGCAAACCTACTATAGTTCCAACTAAATTTCTGCGTCCTGTTTTTTGCTTTTCTGTTTTATTATTTTCCATGATTATTTAGCTTTAGCTTCAGTTTTACTATTTACAACGGTTAGTACCCGAGCAATCGATTTTTTTAGGTGTCTTACTTTACGAACTGCTTGAGACTGATCCGATTTAACCTCAAAACTAATAGCTCTATGCTGTTCGCGCAAATTTTGCAGCAATTTTAACCGCTCGGCTGCTGACATTTTCCTAATTTCATCCAATTTTACTGTGACCTTAACCATTTTTTACAATTGTTTTAGTTTTCAGAGGCATTTTATGACTAGCCAGTCCAAGGGCTTTAACAGCAGTTTCTTTTGGTAAACCGTCAATTTCAAAAATAATTCTGCCTGGGCGCACAACAGCCACAAAGTGATCAACATTACCCTTACCACTACCCATAGGAACTTCTGCACCCTTTGCCGTGATTGGCTTATCAGGGAAAATTCGAATCCAAACCTTGCCGCCTCTTTGCATATAACGAGTCATAGCTCGTCTGGCTGCCTCAATCTGTCGTGAAGTAACCCAGGCTGAACCCAAAGCCTTTAAGCCGTAACTACCAAACGCCAGACTGGTTCCTCTTTGATCAGGAGATTTTTTGAGAGTACCTACGTGCCATTTTCGATGTTTAACTTTTCTCGGTAATAACATTAACTTATCCTCTCGGTCCTCTCGTTGGAGCAGTTAGTTGTTGCTGACCGGTTACTTGTGGAGTTGATTCCTCTGCGCTCTCATGTTCGAACTTCTTGCCTTTATAAACCCAAACCTTAATACCAATAGCACCATAGGTCGTACGTGCAGTAGCTTGCGCGTAATCAATATCGGCACGCAAGGTATGAAGTGGAACACTTCCTTCTACTTGCCATTCCGTTCGGGACATATCTGCACCATTCAGTCGGCCCGCAACTGTAACACGAACACCCTCGGCACCCGCACTCATGGCCCGCTCAACGGCACCCTTAAGAACGCGTCTAAATGGCATACGTTTTTCAAGTTGCTCGGCAACATTTAATCCAATAAGACGAGCGTTTTTATCTGGATCTCTAACCTCTTCAACATTTAGTTTGACTTGAGGCTTGCCTTTTACGCGACGTGAAATTTCTTTTCTTAAATCTTCGGCACCTGCGCCTCCGCGTCCGATTAGAACACCGGGACGACTCGTGTATATAGAAACTGTTAAACCGCGAGCTGATCGCTCGATTACAACTTTTGAAACCATAGCCGTCTTTAACTTTTCAAATAGCCATTCGCGAATTACAACGTCCTCTTTAATCTGATCACGATAATTACGTTCATTAAACCAACGCGACTGCCAGTCGTATAAAGTATTTAAGCGATAACTTGTTGGATTTACTTTATGCCCCATTGTCTTATTTAATCTTAGTCTCTTTAATCACTGCTTTTGTCTTTGGTTTTGCCGTAACTTTTTTTTCAGAATCTTTGGCCAGATCTACTGCCATTTCAGTAAGAACCAAATCAATATGAGAAAATCTTTTCCTGATTGGAAACGCTCGACCTTGAGCTCTCGGTCTAAACCTAGATAGGGTCATACTCTCATTTACAGTTATTTCATTTATAAAAAGTCTTTTTTCATCCATGCTCTCGTTGTGAACAGCGTTAGCTTTAGCAGTCTTTAAGGCTTTTACTAAAGGAACACTAGCTCGCTTAGGTAGATTAACCAGTATATTTTCAGCATTTGCCACTGTCGTTCTACGAATCAAGTTTGCAACACGCCGAATTTTTCTGGGGGCCATGTGAATATATTTGATACTCGCTGTCGTCTTTTTATCCTTGTTAGCCCTTGTCTTTCGCTTTGCGACAGGGTTAGTAACTTTTTTGGCCTTACTAACAACAGGAGTCTTTTTCACAGACTTTTTAGTAATAGTTTTCTTAGTTTTACCTGCTGTAGTTGCCATAACTGTTATTTACCCTCTTCTTTAGATTCATCTTTAGTAGCGCCGGCATCAGCGGCCTGACCAGGTGCACCTGCATCAGCTGTAGATGGAGCAGGACCTGCAGCAGCAGCCATTTCTTCCTCTTTAGCCATACGGCCGCCGTGAGTGACAAATTTTCGAGTAAGAGAAAATTCACCTAACTTATGACCAACCATTTGTTCAGATACTAGTACTGGAATATGCCCCTTACCGTTGTGAACTCCAAAAGTAAAACCAACCATTTCTGGCGTAATTACAGCGTTTCTGCTCCATGTATTAATAATCTTGGAGCTTCCTCGTCCCAATTTTTCGACCTTTTTTAATAGCCTTTCATCCACGAAAGGGCCTTTTTTGAGCGATCTAGACATGGCGCAAACTCTGACACATTAAGTTGTTAAAATCAAGTAGCATAGGGTTATTTTTTAGTGCTTAGCTTTCCTTTTCTAGGCTTTACGATGAATCGGTTCGACCATTTGTTTTTCGGGCGTGTCTTTACTCCCAGTGCAGGTCGACCCCACGGAGTCTTTGGATGTTTGAGTCCAATTGGAGAGCCACCTTCACCTCCACCGTGTGGATGGTCAACCGGGTTCATAGCCTTACCTCTTACGGTAGGTTTAATTCCTAACCATCTTTTACGTCCAGCCTTACCGAAGTTGATGTTGCCATGATCAGAATTAGACATTTGACCGATAGATGCAGCCACTTCTTTGTTGAACCTTCGTATTTCACCGGATGGTAATTTAATATGAACACTCTCCCCCTCTTTCGCCATGATCACTGCACTATTACCAGCGCCGCGAACAACCTTGGCACCTCGACCTGGTTTTAGTTCCAACATAGAAACTAATGTTCCTGAAGGAATATGCTTTAGTGGCATACGATTACCTGGCTCGAAATCTACCTTTTTTTTGCTCGAGATAATTTGCTGATTTTCTTTAACACCTTCTGGGACCGGTAGATATCGGCGCTCACCATCTTTGTATACAACCAATGCAATAAACGCAGATCGGAACGGATCATATTGAATACTCTCTACTTTTCCTGGAACATCAAACTTGTCCTGCAAGAAATCCACATCGCGATAGCGTTTTTTGTGTCCACCACCAACGTGTCTAACTGTAATTTTACCTTGGCTATTTCGTCCACCCTTTTTGCTCCGGCCTTTAATAAGAGCTTTTGAAGGTTTACCATTATGCAAAGTTTTATAGTCGATGCTTACATATTTACGTTGGGAGTTACCGTTATTTCTGTGTTTTTTTAAAGCCATGATTATATTTTTTCAAATAATTCTATTGCTTGGCCGTCTTTCAGAGTTACAAAAGCCTTATGAATGCCAGCTCGTCGTCCACGTCTTTGAGAAAACATTTTGGCTTTACCAGCCTGTCTTGAAGTTGTCACTTTGACTGGGTCTACGCCATATACTTCTTTAACCGCCCTACCGACACTAATTTTATTAGCCTCCGGAGCGACAGCGAAAACATAAGTTCCCTGCTCAGCTAAACGGGCTGACTTTTCTGTAATAATTGGTCCAATCAAGACTCGGTATGCATCACCTGTGTCAGTTTTTACGGGGCGCTCTTTAGTCTGCGCCTCCGATTTTTTAGCAGCGTCTTTCTTTTTACCATTAGTAGCCCTGGCGTCTGACTTTGCGTTGCTTTTAACTACATCACGCTTAGTTTGTGGAGACTTCTTGTGCGCCACTTCTTTCTGCTTTTCTTACTGTCTAACTA
>CAYSXT010000049.1:0-4366 GCA_964435075.1 uncultured Candidatus Saccharibacteria bacterium | reverse complement strand
CAGGCGTGATCGCAGACGATAGCGCGGCGTACCTAGACGACGGTGAGATAGAGAGTAAGCTCATGGAGTGTGTGCACCTGACGTGGCATGCATCACCCGGTGCCTTGTTCTACCTCGTCGAGAGAACTGAGCAGGGGGATCTACCCGGTGGTTGGCTTATTCTGGCAGCAGTGCCTTGGAATAGCCCTCTAGCTTGGGATGACCCCGTCGTCTATGACGGAGTGAGCTATGACTACAATGTCACGGCTCAAACCTCACTGACATTGTGGCAGATCATCACTGGCCAGAATTGGTCGTTCGGTACGCCAGTGGAATTCAAGCCAGACTTGATTCCACAGGAGCCGTTCTACTCTCCCGTCACGAGACCGATCTCTCGTTAGAGAGTCGGTCCAACATAAAAGCCCCTAGACTTAACTGTCCGGGGGCGTTTTTTATATGTGAAAAAATTTATGTGAAAAGAGCTCAGTACACGGTACTGAGCTCTTGAAAATTGGAAGGAAAATTGTTTGTTGCCGGGATTACATCCCGGCCTGCATGCGGGCCTCCTTCTTGGCCTGCCTGCTGGGGGCGATGGCCTTGGAGTTGTTGTCCTTGACCTTACCCTTTGATCCGCTGCGTGACTTGGCAGCCTTTCGGTCGCCCTTGGGGGCTCCCTTATTGCCGCTAGCACGCCGGGCCTGGTTCTCGGCCTTTACTCGAGCATCGTGCTTGAGCTTGGCCTGGTGTCGAGCCGCCACTCGGGCAGCTCGGGCGCTCTTGTTGCGGGTGGTGCGCTCGTCGGAGTGGCTGGTGCCACTCGAAAGCTTCTTTGCCACCCAGAACCGAGCGTAGAGGGATCCCTTCTCTCTCTTGCTGGCGACCACCTCGGCCGTCAGCAGGTCGCCCAGCTTGGGCAGAGAAGCCTTGAGCATGGAGTCCGACAACAGTCGAAACCAGGTCCCGCGCTCGCTGCTCACTTTCATCGTCGCCGCGCGGGCGACATTGAAGTAAACGGGCAGGCCGGTGCTGACGCACTGGCCGAAGAAATAGCCGCGATCTACCCACACGGAGCAGACCTCGACCTGTCTGAGATCTCTGGTCGCGGGGCGGCGGGAGCGGTTGTTGCGGCGGGCGTTTCTGGAGTTCATCATTGCTGACTCCTGTGAAGGTGCTCTACCAAAAAGTTATGGTAGACGTTCAACCCTTTCGTGAGCGGAACTGAGTGTTTTAGCATAAAAAAACCACCTTGTCAATAGTGGCGTAAACTAATATAAAAAGCTCTAGAAGTGTTTCTAGAGGGTCTTTTTTGGTACGCCCGGCAAGAATCGAACTTACATCGATGGGTTAGAAACCCATTGCTCTATCCGTTGAGCTACGGGCGCGCAAAAGGGTTAATAAATTACCTACAGGCTAGTTTTACACTCAGCACACACTATTTCAAGTCGCATTTTTGGTATACTCACCAAAATAAACTTATCTAAATTATGTGTGGTGTTGTTGGTTTAGTTCCTGCTAAACCTGATAAAAATCTGGAGAACGAACTAATCCATAGCTTGGGCCTACTGCTTTATCGTGGTTATGACAGTGTTGGTATAGCCAGAACAAAAAACCTAAAGATCGAGACAACCAAAATCAAAGCCGAGGGCGCGGAACCCCATTTGGACCTATTGCAAAAACTGGACCTGTCCGGTGCGCCCGCTTCGCTAGCCCTGGGGCATTCACGCTGGGCTACACATGGGCCGGCTAACGATATTAATGCCCATCCCCATAGTGATTGCAGAGACCTGATCGTTTTGGTTCATAATGGCATCATTGAGAATGTCCAAGAAATAAAAAATTTCTTAGCCACGCATGCTAGTTGCCAGGGTCCAGAGCATTATAAGAGCGAGACGGATACAGAAGTGGTCGCGCATTTGATAGGTTATTTTAAAAAGAAGTTAGATCGCAAAAAGTCGCCTCGTAATTTTGTCCAGGCCTTGCGGGAGAGTATAAAAATGTTGCGAGGTTCGTATGCTTTGTTGGTGATTGATCAAGACAGCCCTAATACATTGCTGGCCGTTCGGCGAGGTAGTCCGTTGTTGTTGGGTGTGCGTAATAATGCTGAGGACAAAAAATTGCAGGATCTAGCTGTCGTTTCTTCGGCGGAACCACTAGCTAATCACGGCTATACTTTAACGCGTCCCCTTAAAGATGGCGAGTTGCTAGAAATCAAGCCTGGTTCTTATCAGTCCAGCGTCAAATTTTATTCTGTGCAAGGTCCCTTGACGCGACCCAAACTTGATCTCTTAGATGTTAAAGCCTCCCTCAGTGATAAAGGCGATAATGATAGTTTTTTTGAAAAAGAGATTAAGGAACAGCCGGAGGTCACTCGTACCGTTATTAGCAGTCATTATGTTGATGAGGATTGGACCGCGCGCTTAGGTGGATTTGATAATTGGAACCAAGCTGAACTAAAAAAAATTGAGCGAGTTTGGTTAATAGCGGAGGGCTCTTCTTTACACGCGGCTGAGGTGGGGGCCGAGTGGTTGCGAAAATACGCGCGCTTAGATGCCACTACTCGTTTAGCATCTGAGTTCTCGCCTAATCCTGGCGCTTTTGATCCGGCTAAAACTTTGTTTATTGTTATCAGTCAGTCTGGTGAGACGGCGGATGTTCGTATCGCCGCGGAAGAAATAGTAAGACAAGGCGGCAAACTTTTTGGACTTGTTAATGTCGTAGGCAGTTCCATCGCCAGGTTAGTGGGAGATAACGGTGGAGGCATGTATACCCACGCCGGCCCTGAGATTTCTGTGGCCAGTACTAAAGTCTACACGGCTCAACTTTCTCAACTAGCTGTGCTGACTCTCTATTTGGCACGTAACGTACGAGGGGTCATGTCTCGTGAGCTCGCGCAAAACTGGATTAAAGCGCATCGCCAATTGCCACAATTGCTGGAAAAAACTTTACAGCTTTGGAAAAAAACAGAACAGCTGGCCGAACAAATCACAAAAGCAGACAAGGGTATTCTGTATATTGGTCGCGGCCCTAATTTAGCTACTGCTCGTGAAGGCGCTTTAAAATTGCGTGAGCTCTCCTACCTAAACGCGGTGGCTTACTCCGCTGGAGAAATGAAACATGGAACAATCGCGCTGGTAGATAAAAGTTTTCCGACCGTAGCAATTGCTGTTCGCGACTCATATCGTGAAAAAATGCTGGGTAATATTCACGAAATTAAAGCGCGTCAGGGGCCGGTGATCGCAGTGGGTACGCAGGGGGACGATGAGTTAGTAAGTCTAGCTGATCAGGTCTTAGAAATTCCGCCCACCCACGCGGCCTTTACGCCGATTTTAACTACGATTCCCTTGCAAATGCTGACCTATCATGTGGCAAAATTGCGTGGCTGCCAAATAGATATGCCACGTAACCTGGCTAAAAGTGTCACTGTTACTTAAATCTGTTCAGAAGATAAAAAAATAGAAGATAAAAAAAGAGGCTACCGTTGAGTATCGTGCGGGCTTGGCCATCGATTCCCTGATGATTATAGATGAGAGTAGTTATCTTGCGGCCGCGAGAGTCCTCGTCGTACTCTAGAGAATCACCGGGGTAGAGAAACAGACTGTCCTCCAAAGCCACCTCGGCTGATCAGCGTGTTGCCGTTGTAGATGAGCCTTGAGTGCACGAACAACTTGTTTGGGCAGCTGATGGTACGCCCGGCAAGAATCGAACTTACATCGATGGGTTAGAAACCCATTGCTCTATCCGTTGAGCTACGGGCGCAGATAATACTTAAGCTACCGTATTTTTTTAGAATATCCAACCGCATCTACGTCACCGTAAAAACCATGTAGATGTCCGTTTTGTTCCATACCCATCTTTAGTAAAAACTTGCGGGCTGGTAAAAACTTTTTATTATCTTGTGCTAAGTACCAAAGCTTTAGTCCAGCCTCTAAAGACCTCTCGATTGTGACAAATAAGTTTTCGCCAAGTCCCTGTCGACTAAAGTTGTTGTCGATAACCATAAAATCCAGGAATACATTAGGTTGTTTGCCGGCTGAAACTATTGCTCCGCCGATTATGCGTCCCTGCAACCTAATAACCAGTTTAACCAGTGCAGTTTTTTCTAAGCTCAATAAATACTCTTTAGTTAGCCAAGGCTCTACTCCAAAATATACCTTTGCTATCAACAAAAGCTCATCTAGGTCTTTTTTCTTGAGTTTTGTGACTTCCGCTTGTTCGTTCATTGGTATGATTTTAACATAACAATTTATTAAAGACTCCCATAAACAAATCAATCTATTGTTGCAGCCCTAATTCTCGCTATCATAAGAATATTAACTTCGGCTTTTTGTAAGATAGAGATGTACAGGCCTTGCACAATAGACCGCTACGTGTTATGCTTGCGTGCACT
>CAYSXT010000048.1:0-4640 GCA_964435075.1 uncultured Candidatus Saccharibacteria bacterium | reverse complement strand
TCCCCTTAACCAAGCAGAAGAGCGGGTGGTACGCCACTAAGGTGGTACCACTCAGGGCTGGGTATTACTTCAACATCATTTTTGCTCATGGCAAGATTGGCAAGTATGGACGAGAATATATGTCTTGGCTCTGCCTCGAAAATGCTTTTAGCCATCTGCACGTACAGATCATGCACAATGGCGAGATAATAAGCCCTGATGATCTGTTATCAGATTCTTCTGGCGTTTATTACGCCACGTACAAAGACTCTGATGGAAATAGGGCCGGTCTTCTGGTGCACCGCTGTGCACTCGAGGCAAACGAAAAAGAGGAGGGACAAACCAAGGAGGAGTAGAACTCCACCTCTCCTAAATACAAGGGGGGTTGCTTATTAAGTAGCCCTCATTTTTTTACTCTCTTAATATTGACATATAGAGATCCCTGTGGTATGGTGTTCGGCTTTAACTAAACCAAATGGAAGTAATAACTAATCTAAATAAGCCTACTAGCACATTAGCCACAGAGCCCCGTAAAACGCTTATTTTGGCGTTTCTATTGGTATTTGGGGCAATAGCCCTAGCCCTTAGTACTCTATATGGTGGCTGGGTAATACTGATCTTAATTGCACTGATAATTGGTTTAGTTGTTTTTCTAAAGCCAGAAATCGGTTTTGGCTTATTGGTCCCAGCTTTATTTTTGGAAGCAGACGCTTTAAGTCTCGATCTGCCATTAGGCCGCGTGCGCTTTTATCATATTTTAATAGTGATTCTATTTGCTAAAACGCTATTTGATTTAGCACGAGCAAAAATTACGTGGAAGAAAACAGTCTTAGATTGGCCCATAGTTATTTATTTAGGCATCAACGCTGTAGCTATTTATTTTGCACCAGACAAAATAATAGCACTAAAGATTATGGGAGTGCTTGTCTTAATGGCTATGCTTTATTGGTCAATAATTCAATATGTTGTTTCACTAAAACAGTTCAAGAAATTAACTAACTGGCTAGTGGGATCTGCGATAGTAGTAGGACTAGTTGGTCTGTTTCAGGTTGCAACCGAGTGGTTGTCTCAAACATTTGGAATACATCTATGGAATGGTCAAGTTGTACATAGTGATGTAATTCCATTTGGTCGACCCTTTGGAACGTTTGTAGAGCCGGACTGGTTTGGAACTTTTATAATGGTTGCTTTTGTAATTGCCGGGACACTTTTCTTGGCAAAAGTATATAGAAATAGTCAGCTAAAGTGGTTGATTGTCAGCACTTTCTTAGGAGCCATGACTTTATTGTCCGCGGTAAGAGGTGCTTGGCTGGGACTAGTAGCTGCCAGTATTAGCCTAATATATTTTAATAAGAAATATCTTAAAGCCTTAAACTTAAAAATTTTAGTTCCGACTATAGGAACCTTAGGCGTGCTTAGTATATTGGCCCTTTTATTTATTCCCGATCTAGCAACTGCTATAAGCGATAGATTTTTAACCTTATCCACTTTATCTACCGTGGCAGGGGAACCTCGCTTTATAACAATGAAAAGTGGGTGGGAAATCTGGCTTTCAGCACCCTGGATTGGATATGGCCCCGGTGCTTTTAAGACGCTCGGTGTTATTCCATTCGTCACTCCACTCCAAGGTCAAGTCATGAATCTAGAGGCTTTTCAAACTAATGCGATCTTAACCGTATTGGTCGACACTGGTCTTGCCGGGTTAGCGGCGGTTGTGTGGGGAGCATATAGATTTGTACGTAGAACAACCGGCGTCTTAAAAAGAGCTACCAAAAAGACCAACCAAGAGGCCTACACATTAGTACTGGCGCTATTTGCAGCTGTCATTGGTCTGGCTGTGGCGTTTCAGGTAACGGCTGGCCTCTGGCTGGGCTTATCTTGGTTTTTGGTTGCGTTAACAGTAGCAGGAACGTATGTTTTGGAGCCGCTAAAAAAGCAATGAAAATACTACACGTAAACAAATTTTTCTTCGCAGAATATGGAACCGAAAAATATATGTTCGGACTATTTGATTTACTGAAGAAACAAGGTCATGAGGTTATTCATTTTTCTATGGAGGACCCCAGAAACGAGCCATCCAAGCAAGCTAAGTATTTTGTGCCTAATGTAGACATGTCTAAGGCTGGGTTTGGTTTAGACAAGCTGCGTGCCGTAATCCGCATGATTCACTACCCACTAGCCCGCCAGAATTTTGCGGTGTTACTCGACAAAGAAAATCCAGATCTTATTCATTTACACTCAATCCACCATCAGATCTCACCATCGATTTTAAATGAGGCGACCAAGCGTGGTATTCCGATTGTTCAGACTTTACACGATTACAAATTGCTAACACCTGGTTATCATTTTCCTTGGCGCGACGGCAAGATTTGTTTTAAATGCCGCCGAGGCAATTGGCTGCACTTAATAAGACATAAAGCGCACAAGAACTCATACATGGCGACTCTAGCCGTAGTGATTGAGAGTGCCATTCATAGTTGGAGTAAGGTTTACGAAAATAACGTTGATAAATTTATCGTGCCGAGTCAAGACATGCATGATCGTTTAGTTAAGCACGGCGTTGATAAATCCAAGCTCACAGTCGCCCCTCACTTTTTACCGGATAATTATCTAAATCTTAAGGACGAACAAAAAATAGGTAATGGTATTTTATTTGTCGGACGTCTCGCAGAAGAGAGGGGACTAGACCATGTTATTCACTTTGCACAAAACCTGCCTGATCAGAATTTTTATTTAGCAGGAGACGGTCCAGAACGTCACGCTTTAGAGGCAAAAATAAAACAATTGCACCTAACTAATATTTATTTGTTAGGTAGATTAGAGGGTGACCAACTTGCTGAGGTGTATAAAGCCGCAAAGCTTGTGGTCTACCCAACTCAAACAACTGAGACTTTTGGCTTATCTATTTTAGAAGCTATGGCATTTGGTAAACCGGTAATTGCCACAAATATTGGCGGTGTAAAAAACTTAATCGAGAATCAAAGCAATGGCTTTTTATACCCAGCAAATAGTCCACAAAAAGGTTTAGAAATTTTAAAGAATCTTTTAAAAGATAGTGCCACTATAATTAGCATAGGTGCTACTGCTAAGGATTTTGCAAACAATTATAATCCTGAAAAACATCTAACAGAAATTAAAAAAGTTTATGATTTGGCTCTTGGCAAAAACAAGCCCGTAAAATCAAAGAATGCTACTGGATACAAGATAGCGATCATGGGACACCGTGGCATACCGGGAAACTATGGAGGCTTTGAGACGTTTGCTGAGGAAATTGCTACCCGCTTTGTTAAAGCAGGTAACGATGTATCAGTCTATTGTCGAACTAATACTGGTTCTTACCGTAAGCCAGAGTATAAGGGTGTCCGCTTAATTTACTTAAGTACAATTGCAAACAAATACTTAGATACCTTAGCCCATACCGCAAAATCTGTTTGGCATGCGATTTTTGTTGAAAAACCAGATGTAATATTAATGGTTAATGTAGGAAACACAATTGTTAGCTGGCTTCCACGTCTCTTTGGAATCCCGGTTATCCTTAATGTTGATGGTTTAGAATGGGAGCGCAAAAAGTGGAACACACTAGCTAAGCTTTACTTACGAACATCAGCTTGGTTTACTCGCTGGCTGCCCACAGCTGTAGTGACGGATGCAAAAGTAATCTTTGACCACTATCGAGAGCGTCTTGGTATAGAAACAACCATGATTCCGTATGGTGCAACCGTAACCAGAAATAAAAATCCAGAAGTTTTAGCCAAGTACGGCCTCAAAGAGGATAACTACTATTTGTATGTTGCACGTTTTGAGCCGGAAAATAATGCGCACTTAGTAGTAAGAGCCTTTGAAGAACTAGATACAGATAAAAAACTAGTCATGATTGGGGATGCTCCATACGCCAGTAAATATTGCCAACAGGTTAGATCGACTAAGGATAAGCGTATTAAGTTTTTAGGCTTTGTGTATGGTTCTGATTATAAGGCGCTACAACAAAATGCTTATGTTTATATCCAGGCTACTGAGGTAGGCGGAACTCATCCAGCTCTAATTGAGGGTCTTGGTTTTGGTAACTGTGTTTTAGTAAATGGATCCCCTGAAAATATGGAAACTGCCAATGGTTCAGCTATACCATTTTGGTTCTTTAGAGGTCATGGGATTACCCAGGGTTTAACTAAAAAGTTGCAGCAAGTCGACGATGACCCAGAGCTGGTTAAAAAGCACCGTAGAATGGGTAGTGAGCATATTCGGCTTAACTATCGTTGGGAAAAAGTAGCCGGGCAGTATATGGATTTGATTACTGCAGTCAAGCGTCGAAAAGTGACGTCAGCTGTAGTACAATCCAGACATGCCTAACAATAAAATAGTCGTTACCGGAGGAGCAGGTTTTATTGGATCTAATCTTGTAGATGCCCTTATTGAACGTGACGAAAAAGTAATTGTTGTTGATAACCTATCCAGTGGCAAAAAAGAGAATCTAAACCCCAAAGCAAAGTTTATTAAGCATGATCTCAGGGAAGAGAGTACGCGTGACCTGTTTACTAAACTGGCGCCTAAAACAATTTATCATTTAGCAGCTCAAAAAAGCGTGCCTGATTCTGTTAAAGACACCTTTTCTGATTTTTTTTTTAATTTGGTATGTCTATTAAACATAGAGTAGGCGCTGGCGT
>CAYSXT010000047.1:0-4734 GCA_964435075.1 uncultured Candidatus Saccharibacteria bacterium | reverse complement strand
TCTATTGGTCGGGGTGACTGGACTCGAACCAGCGACTTCCTGCTCCCAAAGCAGGCGCTCTAGCCAACTGAGCTACACCCCGTAAACCTCGGTATAAGGCGGGTGCTAGCGTACTACTTCTTTAAGAGTCTTGCCAGGCCTAAATTTTGGCACGCGGACGGCTGGGATTTGAATTTTTTCTTCGGGATTACGAGGGTTTACGCCAGCGCGGGCTTTTCTAACGGTGGTAAAAAAGATGCCAAAACCGGTCAAATTTACCTGTCGACCCTCACGCAACTCGTCTAAAATGGTTCCTTCCATAGCATCCAGAACATCCGCGACAATCTTTTTGTCACCCTGTAATTTTGAAACGATAGCGTCAATTAACTCTTTTTTATTCATGTTTGTGTTAAATGTTAAATTTGGATTATTAATTGGCTTAGCAGTAATTGGCTTAGTTTAGCACAATTAATGTTCGAGTTTAAGTATTTCAGTTTTTTGCAAGATAGAACCGCATTTCTCGAGCTTGCTCTCGTTTGTCATCGTCTTGTCAGCTGTATGGACTAGGGCGTAGTTAATGCAGACTTTTTCTGGGTCAGGCACAACTAATTTAAATGGCGTTGAGTTTAAATGAGCCTTGATTATTTCCTCACTATTAAAGCCGATGACCGAGTGCAAGGCACCGACCATACCAACATCTGTTAAATAGCCCGTCCCCTTAGGCATGACGGATGCATCCGCTGTAGGAACATGAGTATGAGTGCCGAGTACAGCTGTTGCTCGGCCGTCCACGTATAAACCAAAGGCATTTTTCTCAGCCGTGGCCTCGGCGTGGTAGTCGACCAAAATAATATCTGGGTTTTCCGCCTTAGTTTTTTCTAAGATAGCGTCAAATTCCCGGAAAGGATCGTTTACAAACTGATTCATAAAAACCTGGCCGATTAAGTTGATGACCAATACTTTTTTGGTTCTGATCTGCAGAATCTCATAACCTTTGCCTGGAATGTCGCCGGGAAAGTTTGCCGGTCTGATAATTGGCAGACTAGAATCACCGGCACTCTCGTAGGACTCTTTTTTAGAAGTCCAATGATTACCAGAGGTTACTAAATCTACACCCGCGTCTACTAACTCCTTGATAGTCTCGGGCGTGTGGCCGATACCACCGGCAAGATTGTCTCCATTAGCAACAACTAAATCTACCTTAGTCTTTTTCTTTAGCTCTGGTAAGTACTGCGTAAGAATTTGGCGCCCGGGACGACCGACAATATCACCGATAAATAGAATATCCATATCGCCAACTAACGGGCGTGAGCGGTAGCGCGGGTTTCGCGGATAACGCTAACTTTGATCTCGCCTGGGTAGGTAAGGTCTTGCTCAATTTTATCTGAGATAGCGTTGGCTAACTTTTTTGCTTTAAGGTCATCAATCTTGTCAGGTTGAACCATGATTCTAATCTCGCGACCAGCCTCAATAGCAAAGGCGCTGTCCACTCCTTCAAAAGATTTAGCGATATTCTCAAGCTCGGTAACACGCTTAACAAACTCCTCGTTAGTATTGCGGCGAGCACCAGGTCTAGCGGCTGAGATAGCATCGGCGGCTGCCACGATAAAGTCCTCTGGAGCGGCAAACTCTACATTTTCGTGGTGAGTTTCCGCAGCGTTGATTACTGCCTCAGAGAAACCAAACTTCTTCATCAGCTGGGTGCCGATGTCGGTGTGAGTTCCTTCTACCTCATGGTCAATAGCCTTACCAATGTCATGCAAAAAGCCTGCCGCTTTAGCGACTTTGACGTCAGCACCTACCTCAGTAGCCATGAGTCCCGCTAAATGTGAGACCTCAACAGCATGCTTTAGCTGGTTTTGGCCATAGCTCGTGCGGAACAATAAACGACCAGCAACCTCGGCTAGTTTTGGATGTTGGTTACCAAGACCAACATCGACGAGAGCGGCCTGTCCGGCTTCTTTAATCTTTTTCTCGACATTGGCTTTAGCATGTTTGACCGCTTCTTCAATATGGCCAGGATGAATCCGACCATCTTGAATTAATTTTTCAATAGCTAATTTTGCGACATAACGACGGATAGCGTTAAAGCCAGAGATGACAATAGCGTTAGGTGTCTCGTCGACTAATAATTCTACCCCCGTTAATTGTTCAAGAGATTTAATGTTGCGTCCCTCGCGACCTATAATGCGGCCTTTCATTTCCTCGCTTGGCAATTGAATCGTACTACTTGAGTGCTCAGTAGTGACCTCTCCGGCTAATCTCCAGATAGCCATGCTGATTGCCCGCTTGGCAAGTCGATCTTTTTCGGCTTTGATGTGGTCCTCATACTTTTTAATCTCTTTAAGTACGCGGTCTTTCATGTTTTGTTCGGTTAATTCCAAAACCAGACCTTCGGCTCTCTCTTTAGGAAGACTTGCGATTTTCTCTAAGCGTGCGAGTTGGTCTTTTTTAATCTCATTGATTTTATCGAGCTCTACCTTTTGGGCCTCCTCCATCTTTTGCTTAGTTTCTTCTAGCTCTTTTTTGATTTGGGCGGCCTGTTGTCGCTCTTTTTCTAGTGAGTCTAGTTTTTGTTCTAGACTGTGTTCTCTTTTTTCCAAGCGCTCCTCCATTTGTACAATTTTGTCGCGGTTGGCTTTTTCTTCGCGCTTAGCGTCTTCACTAATTTTTACTGCCTGCTCTTTGGCGGCGATTAACATTTGGCGCTCTTTTTCTTTGGCTTCTTTTAAGAGAGCGTTAGCTTTTCCTTCGGCACTGTCAACTTTGCCCTTGGCCATGTTCTGCCTAACTAAATAACCAGCACCAGCACCAACGGCTAGACCGGCAATTGCGAGAATTATAGATAAGATGTTCATTTTTGTGGGACGAGCCTTTGGCTCAAACCACGATCATTCACAGCTGCATATTTTAATGCACTGGCTTGGCTGGCAGTCTACTTACTTACGATAAATCCGAATAAGTTACTGGTTTAGATTGCTTTGATCGTGTTATTTGAGATTTCACTCGTCCTGGTTTCAACTAATTAAATATTTATTGGTCACTTTGTTGGATTCCGTATTTATTGCCTTATTTCCAACTGCGCGACTTTATCACGCAAACAGGTATTTTTCAAGCCTAGCGCTGGCCTTGTAGATTATTTGTGATAACTCAGCTGTCATTTGTTAAATATGCCATTTTTTGTATAATCCAGGACTTTCTAGGCACGTTAAAAAACAAAAAAAGGGGGATCACGTGTTTCGGCAAATCAATGTCATTATCGTTGTCGGTTCCATTGACGGTATTCTCACGACAGCTGCACTTTTGCGGATGATAGGTGATCACTTGGTTCATGCGGTAAAACTGAACTTCGTGAGATCTTTTACGGTCGGACAGCTGCGACCATCGACCTGGTATCCCAAGCGCCAAGTAGCAATTGTAAACTTGGCTGTTTGCAGTAATGCCAAGAACAGAACCAGACGCCTGGTAAAGAGAATTCGCAGGCACGGGCACAAAATCCGGGCAGTGATTGATGAGCACAATGCAAAAGATTGGCATTGGGCTCTCGGAGGATTTGGTGGTTTGTTGGTTAAGCCTCAAACGCAATCTGGCTCTCTTAAATTCCAGTCCAGTGGTGCAGTGTTGTTGGACCGGATCAATGGTCGTACGGATAAACATACGATCGAGTTGCTTAAGGATGCTGATGCTGCGGATCGCCTGAATTTTGCGACGCACTTTGGGCGCATCACTAATATGTCAGTTAAGGCTGACCGGGCTGACGATTCTCGTAGGGCGTATTTAGCAAAGTACTTGGCGTTCAATCGTCAGCCCGACAAAAAGATCAAGAAGTGGATGAGGGCTTATGCGCCGATCTCACACCTCAACGCTAAGATCATGTCCAAAGGGCATAAGTTTGGCGATAATCTAGTCTTGGTAGATGTAACGGGGCAAAAAGCCGATCGGGCGGGTCTCTTGGCGAGCCTTTTTCATAGAGGTTTCAAGATCGTTGCTGTTAAGGGTGAGTACTACGTTGCAAAGCAACGTAAAACGGTGCATGCCATTGCAGTACAAACTACTGATCACTCGCTGGATTTACACCAGCTGTTGTGGTCAAACTACGTTCCGATCTTGGGCGGCTATCGATCAAAGGTCTTGATCAGACCGCAGGATCAAAAGAAAGCCTTCCATTATCTAAACGAGGCCTATGGCTAGTTAATAGCGCGCGATTCTAATTCGTGCGCTTCTTTTTTTACTTTACTCTTCTATACTCGTTTATTTGAAAGTCGCTTATTTGAACCCTAAAAAGTCTGGCTCGATATCCATATCATCCACGAACCAAAAGCGACCGGTTTTTAGCATACTTAAGAAACCAGTGAAGCGTTCTTCGTTACGAATACCTTCCTCGCCAATAGTCATAATACCTTCTAGCTCTGCGATAACTCGGTTTCCGCCTGATTCTTCGCTATCAATTCTAATATCTGTCACGATCACCTCAGTTTCAGTAAAGCCTGGTTTGACTGGGTATTGTTGTTTCGCTAGTAAATCTTCACTGTATGCGAGAAGCTCTTTAGCTAACGCTCCAGTGGCATGAGATGAGGCGCTGTTAAAGTTTTCAAAGTTGGTGGTTTCATCGAATCTACCAAGTTGTTCTACAAAAAGTGTCGCAATATCTTCGATTGTCTCTTTATCCTGATCGCTAAGAGATTGTGGTACAGATAATTCGTAGCTCTTGGCCGGTCCGTCTGGCTGGTCAGCGCTAGGCTGATCATTATTTAA
>CAYSXT010000046.1:2572-4804 GCA_964435075.1 uncultured Candidatus Saccharibacteria bacterium | reverse complement strand
GGACTTAATCCTGGATCCATTAAATGAACGCGACTGTCATTTAAGATAGAACTAGATTTAATCATCTGTGCACCGTCTGCCGAATAGCCATCCATCGTTAAATCAAGACCACGCATGGCGGCAATGTCACGAGCAGCACCTATGTGGGACAACAAATATGAGCGATCAGGCAAGACTGCAATATCCAAGACGCTATCTGCTAAGCCAGTGACTTCGCCAACGCTAGCGCCAACCTCAGCCTTTGGATCGAGAATCATTATTCCACCGGCGTCATCTCCAACTCCGAGCTCTTTAGCCGATGCTAACATCCCTTCTGAGACAATGCCCCTGATCTCCCTCTTAGTAATTTTAAAATCTCCAGGTAAGACTGCACCGATCAATGCCGTAGGTACTTTTTGGCCGACTTGTATATTTTTTGCCCCACAAACAATTTCTAGTGTATCTGCTCCGACTGATACTTTGGTCAATTGCAATTTATCTGCCTTAGGGTGCGGTCTTATTTCTAAGATCTCTCCTACTACCACTTTACTCAGATCCTGACCGTATTCTTCAATATCCTCTACCTCGGCGACCTTCATAGTAAAGTTATCAGCCAGTTTTTGTGGAGTGATATTTAGAGGAACAAAATCTTTTAACCAGTTATAGCTAAGTTTCATAATCTAATAGTTCTAAAATTGTTGAAGAAATCTTAAATCACCAGACAAAAGGAGCCGGATGTCATCAATGCCAAATTTAAACATGGTGAGTCGATCCATACCCATCCCAAAAGCAAACCCTTGATACTTATTTGGGTTTAACCCAGCGTTCTTTAAGACATTAGGGTGAATCATACCTGCGCCACCTGCCTCCAGCCAACCAGTCTGTTTACAAACAGAACAGCCTTTGCCCGTACAAAAAGTACAGGAAATATCTAGTTCAACACCAGGTTCCACAAAAGGAAAATAAGATGGCCTTAGTCTGGTCTTTAACTTTTGGTCAAAGATCGCCTCAAATAAGGCGTGCAAGGTGCCTTGTAAGTCAGCTAAAGTAGTTTTTTCATCAACTACAAATCCCTCAATCTGATTAAAGGTAGTCTCGTGAGTTCGATCAGTTGATTCAAAACGATAAACTCTACCTATATTAACAATTCTGATTGGAGGCTTGGATTCTCGCATTGTTCGCACCTGCATATTAGAAGTTTGCGTTCGCAGCAAAAACTTTTTTACCTCCTCAGTCTCAACAGAGCTTTCTTTAAATTTCTTAAGCGGCTTTAGCCAAAATGTTTGCCAGAGGTCACGGGCAGGATGATCTTTAGGAATGTTTAATAGCTCAAAGTTATTTTCATCATCGTCTATCTCTTGACCACGCACAACCTTAAAGCCCATAGAGATCACTATATCCTCAATCTCGCGCCTAATTTGCTCAGTAGGGTGTATGTGCCCGTAAGACTTTGCAGGATGAGGCTCGGTCACATCAATTTTTTCAGCATCCACTCTTTTTTCTAGTGCTTCTTCATTAAAAGAATTTCTTTTTTCTTTGATGGCCGACTCTAAACCATCTCTTAGTTTGTTTAAGGCCGGACCCATCTCTTTTTTTTGTTCGACCGTTAAATCTTTGAGTTCTCGAAGCGCTAACGGCACAATCCCCTTACGACCGAGATATTCCAAACGCAACTTCTCAAGCTCTTCAAGATTGCCCAACTTGGCAATCTGTCCCATTGCTTTTTTTTCGAGTGCTTGCGCTTCTTTAATATTATCTATTTTTGACTGATTCGTGTTTGCCATGGTTCTGTTTTTGGTTTGCGAACGACATCGGTTACCTGTCTTCTCTTTTGGTTACTGGCTCCGCCCCGCATAAAGGCTTGTCCTGCGTGACTCTGAAATGCGAGTTCGATTAGGATAACGCCTGCAACAAAAAGTAATCCGCTCCAGATATTAAATATACGAAATAATTGTAGCACTAGCGACCCCACTAAGACCAAGCCTAGCAATAGACCTTGCCGAAAAGCAGTCCCTAAATGAGCAAAGATTATCTCATTGCGACTTAGCCAAACCCTAACCACAAATCCTAATAGAGTGGCCATGCTAGTTATAAAAATGTAGAGACTGGTCATTAAAAGAACGGTGCTAAGAGGTGCTGAGGTATTAGGATTTAAAAATAGGAGAACAAAAACAAACGCCACAGCAGATGCGGCAGCCGATACTAGTAAACCTACGACGTAGCTCTTCATATTCAATTACTTTAACGTTTTAG
>CAYSXT010000046.1:0-2472 GCA_964435075.1 uncultured Candidatus Saccharibacteria bacterium | reverse complement strand
ACCGCGTTTACGGCTGAAAGAAGAACACTGTATCATTATTAATGATATCCTCTAACAAGAAGAATATCCTAGGCCTTATGCTTTCTTTGCCAAGGACGTGAGCAGAGAATCAACCGTTTTTGCATACATTTCAGGGTGGTCTAGAATTTCAGTATGTCCACCCTTTAGCGACAAAAAACCATCTATCTCATTGCTATACTCACTTAAATCAGTAGACAGTTTTTTTGCCGGGAACATTCGATCATCCACACCGGCCAGTATGGCAATGCGCACCCCTTTATCATGAAGCTCTTTCAAAAGGCTATGTACGTCACTATTTGTTAAGGCTCTCAGATCCTTAAAGGCCTTTTTGGGATTATGCAAAATAAACCCGAGCATCCCCTCACCCTTTAATACCGACTCCTTAGGTTGCACCATTTTTTCCCCGGGGAATGCCTCACCTTTTTTGCCAGGACCTAAAAAAGAGCGCTTAGTAAACTGAAATAAATTATCTTTACCAATTAGACCGGCAGGATTTGTCAAAACAATGCTGCGAAATTTTTTTGGCGAGGCGGCCGCCGCCAACAAGGTGTATACTGCACCCTCTGAATGAGCTAGGGCATCGACTTTATTAAGTCCTTTTTGTTCAAAAAACTCAAGCATGGCAGCCGCCTTACGGACTTCTTCAAGTGGACGCTCTTTTATGTGAGTAGGGATTGACTCAGGTACTTCCTTAACGGAATGCGGATGCTCAATAGCAATTGTAGCTCGCTCTTTCTCAGCAAACGTACGCATCGTTTCTTTAAAGGCAAAAGCTATATCGCCAGCAAATCCCGGCGCCAGAATCAATGGTACTTCTGTCTTCAATTTTTCCGGCTGCACTTCGGTATATTCCACTTTGCCATCTAAAATCTTCATCTCTTTTTTATCAATGATTTGTTCATCTATAGATAAGACTTTTTTTAAGCCTAGGTCTTCAGGAGATGGTTGTGGTCTTTCTGTCATAATTATTGATTATAGTGCGATTCAGAGAAATTTACTATTTTGGCCGGCTTCACAGATATTCTTAAAATCGCAAAATTTACAGGCATACGAGGGCGTTGCCACAAAATCACTCTCAATAATATTATCGATTTTCTCAGTAACCTCTTTTTCCAGATCGTCCAACTCCCCTTCTGTGCGAGTTGTCGTTATTTTTTTACCCTCGTCGATGTAGTACCAGGTTAGCTTGCTGGCTTTTTTGTGAAAGACTTTACGCGCCGCCAAAGCGTAGAGCGCCAGCTGATTATTTTTTAGCTGCTTTTTCTCGTCTTTGAGTCGGCCCGTTTTGTAATCAATAATCTCTAAAGTACCGTCGGCTAGCTCATCTGCGCGATCAACCCGACCGATGAGGGTGTGAGGGCCGACTCTGAGTGAATAATCCTGTTCTATCCAAAATGCTGGACTAAAACTAACCTCATTGTCGTCATAGTAAGTACTCAAGGCCTCCCTGGCCCCTTTTTTGCGGTCTTGCTCGTGTTTCTTTGATTGATACCACTCTTTGAGCCAATACTGATCCAATAACTCGAGCAGCTGATCCTTGGTAGGCATGGGCTGATCTTTTTTAATCAGACGATAAAAAGCAGCCAAAGCCTCATGTATGGATTTACCATAAGAGAATATATGGCTACCCAACGATGGAATTTTATACAGATGACCAAACTTATACTGTAACGGACAAGTATCAAAGACTGTAAGCTGCGTGTAGCTAAACTTTTTTGGTAGTGGCAATTTGATGTTCTCAGTCTCAAAAGAACTCTTTTTCTTTTGCATCATCTTGCGAAGTTTGACTTGAGGCGCATCTACCGTTGCAATTTTTGCCTCCTCGATAAAGCGCGATGGTTTATGTTTTCTAACTCCTCCACTATCAATACTGCTAGTGATGATTAGTTCATCCCGGGCACGCGTACAAGCAACATAAAATAAGCGACGCTCCTCTTGCATATGCAGCTCTTTAGTGTCATCTCCAAATAACTTACGATGGCCTGAATCAATAAGATCTACCGGTAACTCGATTGGCTCGCGTCGATTAATTGAGGGAAAATGATTGTGAACCATGTTTACAATAAACACGACTGGGAACTCCAAACCCTTTGCAGCATGAACAGTCATGACCTTGACCGCATCGGGCGATGACTCAAGATCCACATTGTTAAGATTTTCGCCGGAGTCCACTAGTAAATCAAAATAGTCTATAAAGGCGACTACAGATGAGTCATTTGCCTCACGCTCCCATTGTAAGACGTGTTTAAAAAACTGATTTATGTTGAGGATTTTTTCGGTGTTTTCTTTGTTCTCTTTTTTAAGGAGTTCTTCAAGAAGTTTAATTTCAGCAACAAATTCATAAAGAACAACACCTGTAGATTTCTGGTGCGAAAGTTTTATATATTTATGAATAACCTGAACTATTTTCGGCGCTTTTTCTAAGGCCTCATCCGAAAGTGCCAAGTGCTC
>CAYSXT010000045.1:0-5366 GCA_964435075.1 uncultured Candidatus Saccharibacteria bacterium | reverse complement strand
CTGGGAACTGTGTGTGGAGGTGCGGGGGGGTGCCTGCCGAGTGGTGATCTGTGATATTGGGAGTCCCGTATCATAGGTCGACTCACCACGGTAGGCATCGGCGGGTCGCCTCTGCTTTCCGTTCTCACGCCAGTAACGGATCAAGTCCGCGATGGCGTCCGTGGCATTTGACAGAGAAGACTCGAAAGTCTTGCCCTGCAAGTCACCAGGCCGGTAAACGTCGAAAAAGCTGTAGATGATCGGCATATTCCGCTCCGGGATACCAACGATCCTACCCTCAAGCTCGCGGTCACGAATGACCACAAAGTCGAGCACGAGCTCAGTGACCTTGGGGGCAGTCTTGCGATGTGCATCACCCGACCATCCCGTGATCGTATACTCGTAACGATCACCACGGTGCACTTCATCAGCCTGTGCATCCGTCACTATAAAGGCGAAGATGCACATCACGCTCAGAAAAATCAGAAAAAATCGCATTGCTTTGGCTCCTTATGCCAGCCCGGCTTAACCGGGGAATCTAGATAAACCCATATAAATTGAAAAAGGTCGATGTAAAGATGTTCTGAAAATCAGAACACCAGAGCATACCACAAAACTTGTACTTTGTAAAGCTAGTGTTTACCTATGTAAATGGCTTCAAAATACCCTTTTTAAAGCCTTATTTTGCTGTTAGCATAGGGTAATGATTAGTGGCCTTAAAGGGACAATTACAGGCAAAAATATAGAAAGTATCGTAATCGACGTAAATAATGTCTATTACGAGGTCCTGATGAGTTCTGGCAGTTTAGGCCATACCCCTGCTATTGGAGAATCTATAGAAATTTGGACTAAGTTGATTCCTTCCGATGATGCAATAACACTTTATGGATTTTTGACTGTAGAGGATCGTCAACTATTTAATCTCTTACTCACCGTAAACGGTGTTGGCCCGCGGGTGGCTCTCAATGTATTGGGTTCTGCCCCGCTAGAGACGATCGTGGCTTGCATTAGTGAAGACAAACCAGAAATGTTTCCTAAAGTCCGTAGGCTTGGTCCTAAAACTATCAAGCGCATAATCCTAGAACTTAAATCCAAGATCTCAGACGCTTTTCCAAAGACGGGTATCGATGGTTTACCCCAGGCTGCGACGGTTGCAAAAGATGACATCGCTCTTCAGGCTTTAGTTGAACTTGGCTACAGTGTTGGTGAGGCTGAGGCTGCATTATCTAAGACTGATTCAGAAGACCCAAGTCAGCGTGTTAAAGACGCTCTGCAAAATTTGAGTAGTAGTAAAACCTCAGTCACAAAATAAACAAATGAAATTAAACGAGAGCGACGCAGGGGCTATAGATTTATTTGTTCAGGAAGAGTTGGAATCCAGCCTGTTGCAGACTTGGATGTGGGGAGAGTTCCAAAAATCAGTTGGTCGTGAGATAGAGCGCATCGGTATTAAACGGGCCGGAAAATTAGTAGCAAGTGCTTTACTTGTTTTATTACGACTGCCACTCGGTGTTAAGTATGTCTATTGTCCACGTGGTCCGGTGGTGTTGGGTCAAGGTAAAGGTAGTCCCGATAAAGAAATTTTAAAAGAACTTAACTCAGAAATGATAGAGGTAGCGCGAGCATGGCAAGCCACTTTTATTCGGATAGATCCTGCGGTAAATCCAGAGCAAATAAAGAACTATTCTGGGTTTGGATATCGTCCTGCTGCCAGCGAGACCCAGCCACGTATTACTGCCCGGCTAGATCTAACCAAGGATCGCGAGGCATTATTGGCCGATATGAAAAGCAAAGTCCGCTACAACATTAAATTAGCGAGTCGCAAAGAAGTGACTATTCGGGAGTCTATCGGAGGTGAGGATACGGCTAAGTTTTTAGAACTAAATAAAGTCACGACGGAGCGTAATAAGTTTTTTGCGCACCCAGATAGATATTACAAAAAACAGTTCGATATGTTGGGGCGGGCCGGGTTGCTTAAACTGTTTATTGCAGAATATAAGAGCGAACCAATCGCGATTATTGTAGTTGCCCTGCATGGCAAGACGGCGACTTACCTGCATGGCACCTCAAGTAACAAAGAGCGCAACCGTATGCCTACTTTTTTGGTTCATTGGGAGGCGATTAAGGTAATGCAATCGATGGGTCTTAAGTGGTATGACTTTCATGGTGTGGCACCCACTGACAATAAAGAGCACCCTTGGGCCGGTATCACGCGGTTTAAAATGGGTTTTGGTGCCGAGCGCATCGAATACATGGGAGCACAAGATTTACCCCTCAAAAAACTAACTTATCTAGCTTACTCTACACGCCTCAAAATGCGTCCCAGCGACGGACGGTAGAGTTGACCTGAAGGGCATTTTAGTGTATATTCTTTCGACGCCTATATAGGCGTTGCACTAATTCTGGTGCTCGTTATTTTCCAATTTAGAAAGAAAGAGGGCAATTGCAATGGCAGGTTTTGAACTCGTTGATACCGTTCTCGGGGTACCTTTATTCTACAATCAAGTCGAGATGCTGAAGTCAGCCTCGATCTACTACGTGGTTTACTCGGGATGCTCAGACGAGACGGACACCAACTCAGGTGTCGCGCGCTATCTGGAGCACATGCCAGGGAAGGGCACTAAGTCTTTCCCGAATGGACAGAAGGACACCAAGGGTCCCATCGTTAAGTTCGGTGGCAAGCCAAATGCTTACACACAGCGTACGCGTACGGCCTTCTACTGCAAGATTCCTGCTCGTAAGTATGAGCTGGCGATCAAGCACATCGGTAGTTGCGTGACCGAGCCACTTCTTCGCAAGGAGGAGTTTGAGAATCATAGGTCGGTGATGCTGCAGACCCGCAAGCAGAGTCTGGACAAGACTCTCAACTGGGGTTGGCACCACCTACAGGAGTGCATGACCCCGGGTCATCCGCTGGCCAAGCCAATTCTTGGCACTGAGAAGTCGCTGACGAATCTTACTTATGAGGCTCTGATCGATTTCTATGAGACTCATTATTCGCGATCGCGACTAGTGATCGTGGGTGCGGGTCCGCAGTCGGCAGATGAATTCGTCGATCTGGTGCGTCCGCAGGTAGAAAACATGCCTGATCGTGACGTATCGGAACGTCGCCAGGCTGCCATCTACGGTCCAGCCGACAGCTGGTCCACGGAAACGTCCATACTGGACTATCCGTTCAAGACCTCCGTGGTGAACACGACGTTCTTGGTGGATTCTAACAAGCCTCGCGACGAGGTGGTCTGGAGTCTGCTGACCGACATGTTCGCCGGTGGTGGGATTAGCTCACCATTGTTGCTCAAGCTGCGGGAGGAGTTAGGCCTGGTTTACTCAGGCAAGTTTCTCTACAAGGCCGAGCGTGACTTCACTCGTCTCAACTTGACGGTTGAGACCAAGCAAGGTGATCTGGATAAAATCATCGATGCTTGCTGGGAGGTTCTCTCTGACTCCGAGGTCATGACCGGGGAGCGGTTCGAGACGGTTCAGGAGATGGCCCGTGGTGCCATCGAAATGAAACCGATCGATCCCGACACATTCTGCATTGACGCGGTCAATTCCATCTCACAGTGGGGTAGGCCGATCAGCGCAGACGATCGTCTGGACATGATCAACTCGGTGACTTTCGCAGAGGTCCAGGAGGCTAGCAAGTCTCTTGCCCGCGATTTGTCCAAGACTGTCATTTTCAAAGGACAGTCCGAGTAACGCACAGTAAAGTGCCTCCGCCCGTTGTTTAACGACAACGGGCGTTTTCTTTTGGCGCGATTACTAAACAACGGTATATTAATAAGCATGAACAAACGCATACTAATAATGACAATTATCGCGGGAGCTCTATTTATTATCGGATTGAGCACGTTTATCTTTTTAGCTAATACAAGATCTAAAGATGATCCGACACCAGGCCCAGCCGCTCTTTTTGATACAGATTTAGATGGACTGAGTGACGCCGACGAAGAGCGTCTCGGAACAAACCCAACCGACGATGACACGGATTTTGATGGTCTAAGCGATAGCGCAGAAGTAAACATTTACTTAACTAATCCATTGAGAGCAGACACGGATGGTGATGGTTTTATTGATGGTGTAGAAGTGTCAGGTGGTTTTGATCCCCTTGTTCCTGCTGCCGAATCAGCTAACTAAGATGACCCGTTAATGAAAAAATTAATTCCTAAGCCATTACTTCTGGCCTACCACACTATAGTCACGTGGCTAAGTGCTCTGGCCTATGGTTTTCCGAGTCGCAAGATGACGACAATAGGAGTAACCGGTACAGACGGAAAAACCTCGACAATAGACATGGCCAGTCAGATTATAGAATCAGCTGGCTTTAAAACCGGGTACACCAGTACAGCTACCGTAAAAATTGGCAGTAAAATCCGGATCAACGATCGCAAAATGACAATGCTAGGACGCGGTCAGCTTCAAAGTCTTTTAAAAAAAATAAAAAATACTGGCTCCAACTATGTTTTAGTTGAGACCACCTCCTCTGGCCTAGAGCAAAATCGTCATTTGGGAGTAGCTTATGATGTCGCTGTTTTTACAAATTTGAGCCCTGAACACATCGAGATACATGGTTCCTACGAAAACTATCGCAAGGCAAAAGAAAAACTGTTTAAGGTTCTTTCTAAAACTCCTCGTAAAAAAAATACCAAAAAGATCAGCATCGTTAACCTCGACGACAGAGAAGCAAAGCACTTCTTAAACTATGATGCAGATCAAAAGTGGGGCTTTGGTCTAGAAACGCAGCACGACATAATTGTTGATCATTTTGTACAACCCACAGCTTACACATGTGGCGCGGAGGGAATAACCTTTAGTTTGCCAATAAATGCCGGCCAAACTCCGCCCGACAAAGCGACCGTGGAAATCAACACCAAGCTTGTCGGTATTTTTAATCTTAAAAATATGTTAGCGGCTGTAGCTATTGCTCGCAGTCAGGGGATCTCCGTAGATAAAATTAAAGTTGCGTTGGAAAAACTAGTACCAACACCCGGACGCATGGAACCCATAAGCGAGGGTCAACCCTTTGGAGTGATAGTTGATTATGCTCATGCTCCAGAAGCGTTAGGGCTTGTTTATAAAACTTTACGAGATCAGTTGCCGCAGGGTAAAAAATTGATCGCGGTGTTGGGTTCTGCTGGGGGAGGACGTGATAAATCAAAGAGACCAGTTCTTGGAAAATTAGCTGCTGAGTTTGCTGACTTCTCGGTTGTAACAAATGAGGATCCCTACGATGAAGATCCTGCTCAGATAATTAATGAAGTCGCGGGCGGTCTAGAAGACGCCGGTAAAAAAGAGGGCATAGACTTTACTAAAATTGATGATCGCGTCTCCGGCATCAAGGCTGCCTTTAAAAAAGCAGAACCAGGAGACATGGTTGTTATCACAGG
>CAYSXT010000044.1:0-5682 GCA_964435075.1 uncultured Candidatus Saccharibacteria bacterium | reverse complement strand
ACACTATAAGATTAGTTAGTGAGATTATGGCCTCGGCTGGATCAACCTCGATGGCGGCAACTTGTGGCTCGAGCTTATCATTGATGGATGCTGGTGTTCCTATTAAGAGAACAGTATCTGGTATTGCTATGGGCCTAATGGCTAATGATAAGGATCCCTACAATAACTTTGTGGTTTTGACTGACATTCAAGACGCTGAGGATTTTGGTGGTGATATGGACTTTAAAGTAGCAGGAACCAGCGAGGGAATAACTGCTATGCAGATGGATACCAAGATGCAGGGAGTCTCGCTAGAAATGGTTGAGGCAACTATTAAGCAAGCAAATGCTGGTCGAGGACATATTCGGGAAGCTATGGAAAAGGTGATTAATACACCACGCAAAGAGATGTCTAAGTATGCACCACGCATCGAGGCCTTTACGATCGATACGGATAAGATCAAGGTCGTTATTGGTAAAGGTGGCGAGACCATCAATAAGATTATTGATGAGACAGGTGTAGAAATAGATATTAATGATGATGGTTTAGTTTCTATCTCAAGTGCTGATCCGGAAGGACTTAAAAAGGCTATTAAATGGGTTAAAGATCTGACCACTGATCCTAAACCAGGCGAGAAATATAAAGCCAAGATCGTAAAAATCATGGACTTTGGAGCTTTTGCCGAAATCCTGCCGGGTAAAGAAGGTTTGATTCATGTGTCAGAACTGGCAGCCGAACGAGTCGAACATCCAGCCGATGTCGTCAAGGAAGGTCAAGAGATTGAGGTTATTGTTACTGAGATAGATAATCTTGGTCGAATAAACTTATCGCATACTCAAGCTGTTGGCATAAAGCCATTCAAAGAGGGGCCAAGTAGACCAGATCGAGGCGGACGCCCGGGTGGTGGTCGTGGATTTGGTGGCCGCGGACGCGGCGGACCTGGTAGAGGCGGAGATCGTGGTCGAGGTCCTCGTAGAGGTGGCTTTGACCGTGGTGGACGTGGATCGAGCCGCGGAGGCCCTCGTAGAAGTGATGATCGTGGTCCTCGTAACAGTGATCGCGGATAACGTATAATAAAGCCTAATGGCTAGCTATAACTCAAGATTCATAGGCCTCGATCTGGAAGCGACAGATCTATCGACGGAGAGAGGCCGTATTCTTGAGGTTGCGGCTGTTAGATACGAAAAAGGTAAAGAAGTAGGAGAGTTTCAGACTCTGATAAACCCAGGTCAGCCAATCCCTCCTATAATTACTTCGATAACGGGCATACGGGAGCAGGACGTAGTGGGTATGCCGACTTTTGATGAGGTGCGGGACAAGTTTGCAGAATTTATTGAAGACGTGCCGATCATCGGTCATAACATAAAGTTTGATATTAACTTTTTAAAGGCCCAAGGTCTGCCTCTAAAGAATCCACTTTTTGATACTTGGAAGTTAGCAACCATGTTATTGCCGCGCGCGCCCTCACACTCCTTGGAGGCTTTGGCGCAAGGCTTGCAGCTTAATCACCCTGAGGCTCACCGGGCACTGCATGACGCGCGCGTAGGAGCGGAGCTATTTATGTATCTAGCCGATCGTATGGCCGAGTTATCAAAAGAGGTAGCGGGCCCAGTCTTATCTGTCATAAAAAAAGGCCCTTACTCGCTTAAGCAATTCTTTGGAGAGGTGCTAGAAAAACATAAGGCGCAAACTAAGCCAACTATGGACTGGCGAGTTCACTCTGATCATGCCCTAGAGAAAAAACCAGAAGGTGATTTGTTAGATCTCTCAGACTTAAAAAAAGTCTTTGAAGAGGGGGTCGCAAAGGTCTTACCAAGTTTTGAGATTAGACCAGGGCAGATAGAGTTGATTAAGGATCTAAAGAGCAAACTAAAAAAACCAGAAGTCTCTGTCTTGGAAGTTGGTCGGGGAGTAGGTCGTCGTTATGCTGCAATTATTGTAGGTCTTAATAGTGGCGCTGCTAAAAAAGGTCCGACCGTTTATGCGGTTTCGACAAAGCACGAGCTAGAATCTAATTTTATTAAAGCCGGTCAACTGGCAGATATATTTGGTAAAAAAGTTGCCCTGCTAGACACTGATGCATCCTATATTTGCAAAAAGCCGTTTGAAAGATTCCTCGCTAAGGAAAAAATGACGGAAACCGAAATAGGTATGGCCATTAAAGTTTTAATCTGGTTGAACAAAACAACAACCGGTCACCTTAAAGAGGTGGCTACTGTGTGGGAGGAAGAGTTATTGCTCCAAGAGTTGTCGGCAGAAAGTCATTCATGTACCTCAAAACCTGAACCTAAATTGTGTTCATACTGTAGTGCTTTGGAGCAAGCTAGCAAGGCTGATTTGATTATGGTCAGTCATGAAACACTCTTTTGGTTATTGGATCAAAAAGATCAGGCCATTGATATTGGTCGGGTCATTTTAGATGACGCTCAGTACCTAGAAGATCATGCCACTAAGAGTCTAGGTCACAATGTTTATCAGGATGAGCTTGAGCGGTTACTGGGCAGATTAAAAGATTACGAGGCCATAAAAGCTGCCGCAGAAAAGGCAGAGACTCAGCTATTGCTCCTATCGGGCTTAGTGGGTGTCTTTGTAGAGCGGCATGCTCGTGAAGTTAACTGGGCCGGTAGGCGCGAGCTAGTCTTAAACGCACCGCTAATGGCTGATCTGGACTATCAAAAGCTAAAAGCGGCAACTGATAACTTTAAGGATATATTACTAGAACTAACTAATGATTTAGATAAAAGCGATAGCGATGTACTGCGTGGATTCAGCGTATTAGTAGCCAATACAGCTCATCGACTAAGTGAGTTTATAGCTGCAGAACCAACCGATTGGGTAATTCAGTTAGGTCTTAACGAGTATCAAAAGATAGTCTTCAAAAAGCAACCAATTGCCGTAAAGAACTTTCTAGAAGACCGACTATATAAGACTAAAAAGCCAATCGCATTACTGGGGCCACGTTTAACTGTAGACAAGTCCTTTAAGTTTATTAAAGAGCGCCTAGGTCTACCTGCCAAAGTGACAAGCAAGCAGATAGATTCCGACATAGCCGTAGAAGAGAACACCGCTTTAATCTCTCTAGAGGACCATCCAGACTCAAGAGAGCCTGGCTGGGTTGATGCAACGGCCCAAATTATTGCCCAAACTAGCCTAGAGCTTAAAGGGCGTATTTTAGTGTTGTTCTCTAATAGAAGCGGCATAGTAGCAGTTAATAGCGCCCTAGAAGATGCCCTAAGAGGCACTGGTGTAAGGCTGTTTGCTCAAGGTATTACGGGCGGTAGAGGCAAGAATCTACAGATGCTGGGCAAAGAAGAGCACGCAGTCTTTTTAGCTACCTATAACTTTGCGCATGGCCTTAAGTTTAAGCACGGTTTTAAAAGTATTGTACTAACCCGGTTGCCATTTTCTGTTCCGACTGAGCCTTTGTACGAGGCCCAACGTCGACAGTATGCTCAAGCCTTTATGGAGTTAGAGATTCCACGGGTTGCACTCAAGATTCGCGAGCAGTTTGATCGACTGATCTCTCAAAAAGGAGAGCGGGGTGTAATGATCGTTATGGACCATAAATTTTTGAAAGGCTATGGCGCAAGTTTCATTGATAGCTTGCCACCCGTCACTCACCACGTAGTACCTAGTGCAAATCTGCAAGAGGTAATTGCCCCATTTAAGGAAAAATAGGCCTGTTCCGACTGACGAATACGGCATTGCTGCCCATGTGGAAAACTTAGACCTTTTTTGATGTCTTGCTAGTCTTCTAATAAATAACTAAATAAGTGTTCATCATCCAGGTGTAATAAATGGCTTAACAATGAGCAGAAACACAATATGTGTTCAGTTTGACTTTTGCTTTTTTTTATGTTAATCTTATTTGTAGAGGCAAGAACAAGAGCAGTTCTTTACAACTTCTATACTACCGAACTATTCGAAGGCGAACGTCGGGGAACCAGACCATCCCACTAGGGATAGGGCCTCATCAGCCCACTTACAAAGGTGTGAGATGGTGTGTTTCCCTCGACTGTTCGTGAGGGGTCATTGAACGACGATCCCGTTTCAAACAAAAACCAAAATGAGTAATCTAACTCAAACAAAAATATTGTTCGTCCTGACCAAAATTTAGTCACGACGATAAGAATGGTCGGTGGCAAATCGAGTTCGTGAATTTCGTTCAACACTTTACTCGTAACACATCGTTTGAATGTGTAACTTATCGCAGCCCGTCTGCGGTGACTACCACAAACAATGTGTACTTCTAAGGGCTCGTCCCTTGGCACAAAACATTGTTTAGGCCAATACGGGTCCTTTTCCTTTTCTCAATTTTTTTTGGTAGATTGTGGGAGAGAAAAAGAACAAATTAATTCTAATATTCAAAAAATGACTAACGAAGCCCCTAAAACACCTACCACACTAGACGCTGATTTTATCGCAGACAGAAAACAGGCGCTCCAAACCGAAAAGGCTAACTTGGAAAGAGGCCTTTCTAAGATTGCTGCCAAAGATCCAAAAATAGCAGGAAATTATAAAGCCAAGTTTCCATCTTATGCTGCTAATAATGAAGCTGATCGAATGTTTGAAAACGCAGAAGAGGTTGATGACTACGTTAACAACATAGGAACAGAAAATGTTTTGGAGTTAAGATTGGTTGCAGTAGAGCGGGCACTCAATCGGATCGAAAAAGGAACCTATGGGGTGTGCAGTAACTGCAACTCGATGCAACCGATGGAGAGACTTGAAGCTGATGCGGCAGCCGAGCGCTGTCTCGACTGTGGCAAGTCCAACTAATTTTGATCCAGCTTGGTTAAGCAGGTTCCATTTAAAATAATTACGCTCGTATTTATAAGTGCGGCGGTTATCGCAGTTGATCAGATAGTAAAACTGCTTTTTTTAAGTTTTTGGCGAGACCATCTGGTATATAACTTGGGTATTGCCTTTGGAATCAAGCTGCCTGTGTGGTTGGTCCTCTTAACTTTTATATTGATTGTCGGTGTTGGTATCTGGTCCTGGTACAAAGACCCCTCTCACTCAGAGCGTGGGGCGGTTGGTCTAGCCCTGATACTAGGCGGGGCTCTCTCAAATATTCTGGATCGCGCAACGCAAGGAGCGGTCTTGGATTACATAGACTTAAAAATTTGGCCAGTCTTTAATCTTGCCGACACGGCTATTTTTATTGGAGTGGTTCTCTTACTTTGGTATGCTCTAGTATCATCAAATACTTCCCATGCCAAACACAAAGGAGAGGAGAACAAACTCCTCAAAAAAAAGTCTAGAAAAAATTCTTGAAGAACGCTTTGAGAGTTTCTTAGGTTCTAAAGATGAATCAGGAACAGATGCTAACCAAGCACGAGTTAATTTGATTAACTCGTTAATTGAAGATTGACGTTTTCAGGGGTGTTTTGGGTTGACATGGGGCTTCTTTGGTGCTAAAATAGTATTACTTCCAATTAATAACAATCAAAGGTGACAAACAAAAAGGGGAACTTTTTAAATTTGAAATCGAATGCTATGAAGGCCGCACTAAGTGGTATAGCGCTCGTAGTTACTTTAGGTTCCATAGTAATCATCAATTACGCATTAGGCACTAACAGGGCAGAAAAATCCGCCGCGGCAGCTTCTGCAGATTTAGCTATCACAAAAACGGTAGATTTGGCCACCGCTTGTGCGGGTGATCAGATTCAGTATGACTTGAGTGTGTCTCATGTTTCTGGA
>CAYSXT010000043.1:0-5818 GCA_964435075.1 uncultured Candidatus Saccharibacteria bacterium | reverse complement strand
GGATGAACAAATTAAAGAACTCTTTAAGGATGTCGATACGGCTCCTGATCTTAGTTACGTGGAAAAAACTATCGAAATAGATCCAGCCCGAACAACTGCTGAAGGACTAAAAGAAGTTTATAAAAGAATCAGACCTGGTGACTTGGCTACCGTAGAGAATGCCAAGCAGATGATCGACTCAATGTTCTTTGACTTTGACCGTTATGATTTTGGCCGAGTTGGTCGTTACAAGATTAACCAGCGCTTTGGACAAGAACAAAAAATTAATCGCGAGACTAGAGTTCTCAGTAAAGATGATCTTGTAAAAATTATTCGCGAAATTATTCGTTTAAATAATACTCAAGAAGCTCCAGATGATATTGACCACTTAGGTAACCGTAGAGTTAGAGCAATTGGCGAACTAATACAAAATAAATTCCGCGTTGGTATGGCTCGCTTAGAGCGTATCGTAAAAGATCGTATGTCTACATTGGACATTGATACTCTAACTCCTGCTCAGTTAATAAATGCTCGTCCGGTAATTGCCGCTGTTAAAGAGTTCTTCACTAACTCTCAGCTTTCTCAGTTTATGGATCAGACTAACCCGCTATCGGAACTAGAGCATAAGCGACGTATTTCCGCGATGGGTCCTGGTGGACTCTCAAGAGAGCGCGCAGGTTTTGATGTTCGTGATGTTCACGTTTCTCACTATGGTCGTATCTGTCCTATTGAAACTCCGGAAGGACCAAACATTGGTTTGATTGGTCACTTGGCATCTTACGCCAAGCTAAATGAGTATGGTTTTTTGGAGGCTCCTTATAGAAAAGTTATTAAGGAACTAAATGTCACTGATAAAGATTTAGTTGGAAAATTTGCGCGAGAAGATATTAAAGGCAAGGACGATGTTGTGCTGGTCGCTGCAGGCGAGACCTTTAGTGCAGAAAACATTGCCAAACTAAAATCAGCAGGCTCGGAAAAAGTTATGATTAAGCCATACGTAACTAAAGAGATTGTTTACCTGGATGCATTTGAGGAGGGACGAGCAGTTACAGCTCCTGCAACTATCGAGATTGATGAAGAAGGTTATTTTGTTAAAGAAAAAGATCAGGTTCGTTCTAAAGGTGAGTCGGGTGTACGTGGTACAGATGCTGTTGATTATGTAGATGTTTCGCCAAAACAATTTATTTCTGTGGCGACTGCCTTAATTCCTTTCTTGGAGCACGATGATGGAAACCGTGCGTTGATGGGTTCAAATATGCAGCGCCAAGCGGTCTCCACAATTAAGCCTCAGGCTCCAGTTGTCGGAACCGGTGCCGAGAAAAAGGCTGCCGTGGACTCAGGCCAGGTTGTTACGACCGATGCTGATGGTAAGGTCGTTGAAGTTGACGCCAAACACGTAGATATTTTGCAGGATGATGGTTCAATTAAAACTTATGAACTACTTAACTACACTATCTCAAACCAGAACACGGCTTTGCATCAACATCCAATTGTTGAAAAAGGTCAAAAGGTTAAGAAAGGTGATCCATTGGCTGATGGGGCCTCTACTAATGACGGTGAGTTAGCTCTTGGACAGAATATACTGGTAGCCTTTTTGTCTTGGGCTGGCGGAAACTACGAGGATGCTATTTTGGTTTCCGAGCGGGTGGTACATGCCGATCGGTTCTCTTCTATACATATTGAAGATTTTAGTATTGATGTGCGTGATACAAAATTAGGTCCGGAAATCGTTACCCGTGATATTCCAAACATAGGTGAAGAAAAGCTAAAGGACTTAGACGAAGAGGGCATCATTCGGATTGGAGCTCAAGTAAGTTCTGGCGATATTCTAGTCGGTAAAATTACTCCGAAGGGCGAGACTGACTTAACGGCTGAGGAGCGTTTGCTTCGAGCCATCTTTGGTGAAAAAGCTCGTGATGTAAAAGATACCTCTCTTTACTTGCAACATGGTGAGTACGGAAAAGTAATTGATGTAAAAATCTTTTCTCGTGATCAGGGCGACAAACTGCCGACGGGTGTTATTAAAACTATTCAGGTATCAGTTGCTCAGCTCAGAAAGATTCAGGCAGGCGACAAGATGTCAGGTCGACATGGAAACAAAGGTGTTATTTCCAGGATTGTTCCTGTTGAGGATATGCCTTACTTAGAGGACGGAACACCGGTTGATATTATTCTTAACCCATTGGGTGTTGCCTCACGTATGAACATCGGACAGATTTTGGAGACTCACTTAGGTTGGGCTGCTCAAAAGCAGGGCTACAAAGTTGCTACGCCGGCCTTCGATGGTGTTTCTGAAGCGACGATTAAACAGGAACTTAAAAAAGTTGGTTTACCCGAAGACGGTAAAGTTCAGTTATTTGATGGACGGTCTGGCAAATCATTCAGTGAGCGTTCAACCGTTGGAATTATCTACATGCTTAAGCTACATCATTTAGTAGAGGACAAGATGCACCAACGCTCTATCGGTCCTTACTCCTTAGTAACTCAGCAGCCGTTAGGTGGTAAAGCACAGTTTGGTGGCCAGCGCTTTGGTGAGATGGAGGTCTGGGCTCTTGAAGGTTACGGTGCCGCCCACACTCTACAGGAAATGTTAACGATTAAATCGGATGATGTGATGGGACGTAGCAAGGCTTACGAATCAATTGTAAAGGGAGAACCAATCCGAAAACCTAATGTTCCAGAATCCTTTAACGTTTTAGTCAGAGAGCTAATGGCTCTTGGACTCGCCGTTGAATTGATCGGTGGGCCGGATGTTGCTGCCAAGACTGAGGAAGTGGATCAACAAAGCCTAAAAGCACCCGAGAGGCAGAAGAAGTCTAAAGGTGGAGGTGCAAAAAGAGATGGCGCAAAAGAAAAAGTTCCAGCTGAAAAAGTAAACACTAACGACAAAAACGATGGCAAATAATATACCAACCCTCGCAACTAAAAGTACTGAGTTTGACGAGATTCAAATCAGATTGGCTGGACCGGATGAGATCTTAAAATGGTCTTATGGTGAGGTTCTTAAGCCAGAGACAATTAATTACCGAACACAAAAGCCAGAAAAAGATGGACTTTTCTCTGAAGAAATTTTTGGTCCGAGCAAAGACTGGGAGTGTTACTGCGGTAAATACAAGCGTATTCGTTATAAGGGAATCGTATGTGAAAAATGTGGAGTAGAAGTTACACGTTCAATCGTTAGACGTGAGCGTATGGGACACATTGAGTTAGCTGTACCGGTTACACATATTTGGTTCTTGCGTGGTGTTCCCTCAAAAGTAGGTCTTATTTTAGACCTATCTATATTAAACCTAGAGAAAGTTGTTTACTTTGCCGCTTACATTATTAGTGAAGTAGATGACAAAGCCCGAGATGAGGCCCTTAAGCAAATCCAACAAGAGTTTAAGAGTAAAAAGTCTGAGATTGAGAACAAATATAAGAATTTCCGAGAACAGTTAAATCTGAAACATTCTGCTGCTATGGCAGAGGCTGAAAAAGCAGCACAGAAAAAGAAATTAGAAAAAGACAAGAACAAAGAAGAGGCTAGTTACGATCAAGAACAAAAAGCTGAAATCGAGAACTTAAGTGAGGCGTTTGATATTGCTAAAAAAGAGCTTAAAACTCTTAAGCCGCTTCAAATCATATCGGAGATCGAGTATCGTGATCTATCTATTAAGTACGGTCATGTCTTTAAAGCTGGCATTGGTGCTGAGGCTTTGCGTGATCTAATTAGTAAGATTGATCTAAAAGAGCTAGCTAAAAAACTTGATAACGAACTTAAGACTTCTGTTGCTAGCAAAAAGCAAAAGTTAAAGAGACGAGTCAAATTAGTTAAAGCTATGGTTAAAGCCGGCCTACGTCCAGAATGGATGTTCCTGACTGTGCTTCCGATCTTGCCACCTGATTTACGTCCGATGGTTCAGTTAGATGGTGGTCGCTTTGCGGCTTCTGATCTTAACGACCTATATCGACGCGTGATAAACAGAAACAATCGTCTAAAGCGATTACTCCGTCTTAATGCTCCCGAGGTTATTACCCGCAACGAAAAGCGTATGTTACAAGAGGCAGTAGATGCTCTTATCGACAACAATGCTCGTCGTGGTAAAGCTGTTGCTTCTGCTGCCGGCCAAAAACGAACTTTGAAATCAATGGCCGACATGCTTAAAGGTAAGCAAGGTCGCTTTAGACAGAACTTACTTGGAAAGCGCGTAGATTATTCTGGACGTTCTGTGATTGTGGTTGGACCAAAACTAAAACTACACCAGTGTGGTTTGCCTAAGAAAATGGCTCTAGAACTATTTAAGCCATTTGTAATTGGTCGCCTGATTAAAAATGAGTACGCCTATAATGTTCGATCGGCTGGTAAATTGATTGAGCAAAACCGCCCAGAAGTTTGGGATATGTTGGACGAGGTAATTAAGGGACAATATGTACTCTTAAACCGTGCGCCTACCCTTCACCGTTTGGGTATTCAGGCATTTGAGCCTATCTTGATCGAGGGTCGTGCTATCCAAATTCACCCACTCGTCTGTGAAGCCTTTAACGCTGACTTCGATGGTGACCAGATGGCCGTTCATGTTCCACTAACTAAGACGGCGCAGAAAGAGGCTAAAGAAATCATGCTGTCATCCAGAAACCTTTTGAAGCCAGCAACCGGTGACCCGATTGTTCAGCCTTCTAAAGATATGGTTTTGGGCGCTTACTGGAGTACTTTTGTAGAAAAAGCTAAAAAGGGTACTCGCATTCCTCATTTTGATAGCGTTGCAGAAATTAGGATGTCATTGGATCTAAGCAAGATTACTATGCGACAAGAAATTAACTTATTGTTTAAAGGTAAGTTTATTTCAACGTGTGCAGGTCAAGTGTTGTTCAACGAATTACTACCGGATGAGATGCGATTCCAGAATAAGCAGTTTGATAAAAAGGGCTTGCGCAAAATCTTAGCGGAGGCATTAGCAAGGTTTGGCACTGAAACAACCGCTGATTTGGCCGATAAAATTAAAGACTTTGGATTTGAGATGTTAACGCTCTCAGGTTTGACTTGGGGTATGGACGATCTGCAAACGCCTGACGATAAGCCAGCTCTGGTCAGACAAGCCGAGTTAGATTCGGAAAAGATCCATAGTCAATATAAGATGGGTCTTCTTACTGAGGATGAGCGTTACGCTAAGACAATTGAACTCTGGGTAAAAGTCAGAGATGAGATCGCTACAAAGACCGAAGAAAAATTGGCTGAATTAAATAACTCTGTTAACTCTATGGTTATTTCCGGAGCGCGAGGCAACCCTGCTCAGATTTCTCAGATGATGGGAATGAAAGGTCTGGTTGCTAACCCGGCCGGAAAAATTATTGAGTTGCCGGTAAAGGATAATTTTAAAGAGGGCCTAAACGTGTTGGAATACTTTATTTCGACTCACGGTTCCAGAAAAGGTATGTCCGATACTGCGCTTAGAACAGCTAATGCCGGTTACCTAACTCGTCGTTTAGTTGATGTTTCTCAGGATGTCATTATTTCAGAAGAAGATTGCGGTACTAAGGACGGTCTAGAAATTGCTCTTAAAGAAACAGAAGATATGGGAATGGAACTAGGTGAGAGAGTTTGGGGCCGCTCATTAGCAAGCAAAATTATTGATAAATCCACTGGTGAAGTCATCGGTAAAGTAAATGATCTAGTTGATCGCGAGTTGGTTGATAAAATTGATAAAGCAAAGCCGGATCACTTAAGAGTACGCAGCCCGTTAACCTGTATTGCTAGTCATGGTCTTTGTCAAATGTGCTACGGCTATGATCTTGGACGTAATAACTTAGTCGAGATGTGAGAAGACGGTGGTATTGTCGCCGCTTAAGCTACTGTTCCAGA
>CAYSXT010000042.1:2193-5867 GCA_964435075.1 uncultured Candidatus Saccharibacteria bacterium | reverse complement strand
ACTTCCGCCACCATTATTTGATTTATCTGAAAATGACATGTCCCAGGGCGGGAAAAAGCTATTGGCAGGATCACCCGTGTCTAACTCATCTTCTTCTGCACCATTACAAGCAAACTGATCGTAAGAACCCAAAGCATGCGTATCGTTTGGGTCATCAACATCACCAGCTGACACGGTAGTTGCGGGTAATGCAACTGCTAGCACAACAGCTAAACCGAGAAATATTGAAAAAGATGTCTTTAGGAAGTTAATCATGATGTTTTAAGCCTAACCTTACGATTATAGACTATTGCACCCGTGCCTCCTATTACGATTAAACCAGCAAAAGTGCCGATAACCCCAATATTATCAATAAGACGTGCCGTTATATTATTACTTGCGTTAACGCCGCCAAAAAGCGCTGTCGAGCGTGGAGGGCCCGTCACAAATTGAACTTGATCAGAGGCCGATTGCAGCTCAAAACCGGTTGATTCTACTGTAACGCTAACCGTGTGGCTACTACCCTCGTCCCCGGCCTCCATAGCTATTTGAGCACCGCCTGATTCTTGAGGCTCACCATCAACCGTAAAATCATAAAACAAAGTTTCGGAGTTAAAATTCTCAACGTCGGCCCTTACGCTAACAATATCGTCTTGTCCAGGTTCTGCAGGTGTTAACTCGAGGGTGACAGTTGGGGTTTGAACAGTCAGCACCTGACTGATTTGTCCAAACAGATTACTTTGTCTATCAAGTACTTCTAATGACAGGTCATAATCTTCCCCGCCTGATTTTGTGACTGCGAATTCTAATCTGTTGGCACCCAGTTTAGAAGCAGATTTTAATAATTGTCCATCCAATGTCCACAAAAAAAGATAATCTTCGGGAGGTAAGCCCGCGGTGAGCAAGGCGGTAACTGCAGCCACGCTACCCTGATCAATATCAGTCGGCTCATACTCCAAAATTATAGAGTCACCAAGAGTAATAGTGGTGCGACCTCGCGCTAGTTGCCCAGTCTCTGGGTTAATAACTTGGACCTCTATTAAGAACTGATCACCGGGCACACTGCCCTCTGGGATTAAATATTCCAAGGTTCGCTGACTTTGTCCGCTTTGATCCGTTTGTAACTCACCATTGACTAACCAGTTGTAAGACAGAGCGAGGTCTTTAGCTTTGGTACGGCTCGGTAGAGCCTCGACCGTTAATGTCTCACCTGCTTTTGCAACCGCATCTTGTACTCTTAGTTCTACCTCCAGATCTTCTGGGCGCCTTGAGTGAATCTGTGTAAAAGCTGAATCTATTTTAATCAGTTTTTTTTCTTCTTCGTTTCTTTTCTGGAGGCTTCCCACAACGATGGCGTGCAAGTCGTAGGGCCCATCTTCAAAATCTTTGGTTGCTTTAAACTTTATGGCCTGTTGACCAAGTCCGACCAAATCCGCCTCATCTTGATAACCATCGCCATCACTATCTGCCGAATTAGGATTGGTTCCAAAAACATACTCTTCATAGTTGGTAAAGACGCCATCGCCTAACTCTCCATCTCTCACTAAAGGTGCCGGATGAACAAACTCACCCAAGGCATTTTGATAAAGATCAGCAACATAGCCATCGTTATCAGGATCAAGTCCAGCATCACTAGGATCATTGGGATCTAAGCCATGCCGAACTTCCCAGCTGTCATCCATACCGTCGCCATCATTATCCGTCTGAGTCGGTCTAAAAAAGGTACCGCAATCTGGTCGACTGGCATCCGTGACTGCCACCTGTAACTCTTCAACTTCATCCCAAATCGCACCGGCGTTGTAACCGTTGATAAATATACCATCGACAAAAGCGGCGTAGTAAAAGCCGGCTCCCGGGGTTGCCTCTGTCTGAAACGTGCTGGAATTTATCAAAACGTTTACGTCCTGTCCTGGTTCTGCATTAGTGGAGACCTGCTCAAAAGATACCGCCGGCTCTGGATAGTAAGAGTCATTGACGCGCTTTTCCTCGTCCTCAGTAAAGGTAGGGGCAAAAATAAAACTATTAGTATCAACAATCTCAAAAGGTAGATCAAAGTTATTGTTTGGAAAAGAACTGAACTCAAAAGGGTCATTTCCCAAGTTTCTGCTAGAGCTACCTGGTAAATCGATCATTCCAAACTGGTTCTGGACGGCGCTCGAGTCAACATCCTCGACGTCATCTTCCTCGATACCAAAACAGCTTATCTGGTCATAGGCATCATCGTCATTATCGGGCTCGAGCGCCAAGGCCGCAGACGGTAAAAGACTAAGCGTCACCAATGACACCAAGGCTAGCGGAACGACTTGCCTTAGGGCTCGCCGCCACATACTAGCCTCCCGCTTTTTGTTGAGACGCAAAGTCTCTCTTAGCTTTTTCTATCTCTAAAATTTGACGGGGATCCGAAGTAATAATTTGGTCCTCACTATACGAGGCCACCACCTTGAGTGCGACATGCTTTAGCCCGGCAAAAAATATGCCCTCTCCTACATCACTCTCCAGCAGTAAGAACTTTTCACCATCCGTTAGATGAAACACTTCCTGAATCTGATCAATCGTGGTTGGTGACTGACGCAGCAATAACTGCATGGATGAGTTAGAGACAACAGCGCGTCCAAAGTTAGAGCCTAAAAAGTCCGCAACGTCCTGGCTGATTGTCGTAACACCCAAAAAGTATTTACGCGCTCTTTTAGCAATACTAAACAAAAAGCGCGCAGAATCCTCGTACTGCATCATCCACCAGGCCTCATCAATTACCAGGATGCGTTTCTTAAGCTCGGACCTGACATTGTTCCAGATGTAATTTAGAATCAAGAACATACCAATAGGACGTAGCTCATCTTCCAAATCACGGATATTAAAAGTGACTAACTGCTTTTTGACCTGAATGTTAGTTGGTTGGTTGAAGAGATTTGCGAATGTTCCTTCTGTAAACTTAGAAAGACGAGTGGCAAGACTTTTTGCCCCTTCAATCGATCCCAAGACCTCTTTTAGGTCCTGCATCAGTGGAAATTCTACGCTAAGAAGATCTGGCGTGTCCGGCGTAATATCTTTTTTGGCGTAAGTCTCAAAAAGCCCTTTATCCAGAATGGCGTCCTCCTCCGGTGTTAGCTGACCAATCATGATGCCGATCAAGGCCTTTAGGGCAATTACGTTTCCACGAATCAAATCCTCGACTGGATTTTGCGACAAACGTGGCAAATCAAAAGGATTAATACGCGTGTCAGAGCTCAAGGAGATATCAACATATGCACCATCAACTGCTGTCGTTAGATGGAGATATTCTGCTTCAGGGTCAATCACAATCACATCCGTACCAAGCATCATCGAGCGCAAAATCTCCAGCTTAACAGAGTAAGACTTACCAGCACCAGATTTAGCAAAGACAACACTGTTAGCATTCTCTAGAGAGAACCGATCAAACAAAACTAGCGAGTTGTTGTGACGATTAATGCCGTAGAGAATGCCCTCGTTGCTAGTTAATTCTGAGGAGATAAAAGGAAAGCTAGTAGACAGCGGAGAGGTATTTAGATTGGTACCAATTTTTAACTCGTCATTGCCGATAGGCAAGGTTGAGTTGAAGCCTTGTTCCATCTGTAAAATTGAGTGCTTGGCGTAAACTAATTTAGTGCTGAGTAATGTTTCAACATTCTCAGTTAATTCTTCAAGACGTTTTTTGGTATCGGCATAGACCGTTA
>CAYSXT010000042.1:0-2093 GCA_964435075.1 uncultured Candidatus Saccharibacteria bacterium | reverse complement strand
TCAACATTCTCAGTTAATTCTTCAAGACGTTTTTTGGTATCGGCATAGACCGTTAAGTACAAGCCATAGCGGAAGAATCGCTCGGTTCCTTGTTGTAATTTGTCTCTTAAACCCTCAATATCGGCATGCGCCGTTTCTAGAATTGGATCTCGAACTTTGCCTTGCTCAACATTGATATTTATTGAGGCCTCGACTTTGCCAGCCTGTTTCTTGAGGTTTTTAAGCACCAACTCACTGGCTAGCGGATAGAGATACATAGCTATATCAATCTCTTCGTTGAGGTTAATAATCGGTGCAAACCAACCCACCCGCAAAAAGCGCGGATAGACAAAAACAAAAAGCGTTCGAGCAAAACGACCACCGACATACAAAAAGTTTGACTCAGCCCTAAAGGCTGCAGGTGCGATAATGTCTTTTACAGTAGCGATTCCCTCTCTAAAGACGCGCTCCTCTTCTAACAGCTTGAGCTTCTTTTTGGTTTCAGCACCTTTGTCTTCGGTGGGTGTCTCTACGACCGGATAGGCAACAGGCTCGTCCTTGCTAAAACGCACAGGACCAAAGCCGGGCACTTGAGCTGAGGTAGCTACTTTAGGTTGTTCTGGTTGTTTTTTTTCTTCTTTTTTTGCCATGACTTTACTTGAATTTTTTATGATTTATCTAAAGAAAGATCGTCTATATTAGCCAAAGACGAGGCTCCCCGTATCTCAGGGTTGTAAGTGTTGTAAACAAGCTCTATTAACTCTTGAGTATTGAGAAGTAGGCTCTTTAAACCAAGGGTTCCCAAGCCCACCTGAACTCTACTAACGCGCTCATTGAGTTGTCGTTTACGCTCTTCAAACTCTCTGCGGTCCTGCGCAATAACTTTTGTTGGCGAGAATATTTTTCCGAGTCTTGAGAAAAAGGTCTCATCTTTACTCTCCAACGGGTGAAAAGGAATAATAATATAGAAATTTTTATCCATGATATTAGAAATCTGGATCAACTGTTGGATGTACTCGCGATACTGCTGCGTTTGGATTCTTAGGAGCTCGTTAAGTTGGAGTTTCTCGCGCTCAGCTAATGAGTCTAAGTATGGTTTGATATTTAAAATACGCGATTGAATAACGACCTGCATTGGGAAATCTATGGAGTTGAGGAAAGACTGATAGCCGTAAACGATTGCCTCTTGCTCCTCTTGAGACTTAAGAGCAAAGTTAATGGAGGAGACCATCACAATAGAGCGAACCCCACCGTCTCTAAGCACAATAGAGCCGTCGCGGATCTCGGCAATATCCAAGTAGCGCTGAGTGCTTTGGGTCTCAGTTACCTTTTGGTTGGACATCCCCGGATTGTTCATCTGAATGATGCTGTCTGGTGGTGTTTTTACTGCTTTTTGTGCTTCGGCCATTTTTCCTTTGTTGTTAATTAATAGAGGTCGGGGTAAACCGCTTTTTGCTCTTCTGGAACAATGCTATCTTTGATTTTAATCTCAAAGTCTAAGATGTGTGACAGGCGGTCAAGCCCCTCTTTCTTGAGCGTGCCTCTTTGGATTTTTTCGTCTCTGATCTCTGCCGTGCTGGCTTTTGTCTTTGGTAGGAGTGGATCACGATGCCACATACGTCGAGTGGGTTTGATCAAAAAGTTTAGGGTATTGGCTAAGAAAAAATAAAAAGGACGGCCGTTTACTTTGTAAAATGCAAAAGCTAAAAAGAGTGCTGCCGTTGGGATGACTAAAATCACAAAGACCGGTATTGAAACCGTAAAGTATTCTATTAGTCCAAGTCCCACACCAGCCATGATGTACAAAAACTGTTGGGTGGTGAGTGGCCCAAAAACTTTGTCCTTGACATCGACAAATTGTGGTACTGCAAACTGCATTATTGGATGGCTTTAACTATTTTTGAAACTGCCGCAAACTCTTCTTTTAATAAGTAAGGCTTACCGGATTCATAACGGGAGTAGATTACTTTATCAATTGGTTGACCAGTTTGGGCCGACTCTTGTCCCTGCTCCTTATATAAAGAGAACAACTTAGACTGCTTAAAGGCCTGGGCTACTTCTGGTTTGTCTTGTGGATTTTTGGTAACTACATCGTTGAGTCTGGCGCTAACTTG
>CAYSXT010000041.1:1416-5947 GCA_964435075.1 uncultured Candidatus Saccharibacteria bacterium | reverse complement strand
AGCTCGCCAGCAACTCTGGTGGTGGCGATGTCTTTGGTACGATCAGTCAGTCAACAGGCGACACCTCCACTACTGGTAGCATGCAATGGCCAGCTGTTTGCTCGACCATAACCCAGTATTTTGCCTTTGGGCATACCGGAATCGACATTGCTTGTCAGCCAGGCAGCACAATAGTGGCGGCCGATGGTGGAACAGTATATAAAGCCGGCTGGGATACCGGCTATGGTAACGCTGTGGTCATTAAACATGACAACGGACTTTACACGCGCTACGGCCATATGCAGTCAGGTGGCGTTTTGGTAACCCCAGGACAGCGCGTCGGGCGCGGTCAAGCAATCGGACTTATGGGCTCAACTGGTTGGAGTACAGGTCCTCACGTTCACTTTGAGGTGCTTACAACGGGTGGTTATAGCGGTTTCCAAAACCCACTAAGTTATCTTTAGGTCATAGGCTTTAGCTCATAATTTACCCAACCCTTAGCGCATTAAGTGGATCATTTGTGATTTACTTGATCAACCTTAATTGACTTATTATACGATCGTATAATAGACTGTTTGATTATGACCAAAACATCATCTAGTCCAAATAATGATCAGTATCTCTCTAAGTTACGTAAATATTATTGGCAAAATAAAAGAATGCCTAGCTTTGCTGAACTGGCTAAACTATTAGGATTTAAATCTAAACGAGCCGCTCAATACTGGGTAGATAAATGGCTAGAGCGCACAATCATACAGCGTGACTCTACTGGTCGCTTATTGCCTGGTAAATTTTTTAGTCCCCTCAAAGTTTTAGGAACAGTAGAAGCTGGTTGGCCCTCCCCTGCCGAAGAAGAAATGGTCGACACAATCTCATTGGATGATTGGCTCATAGAAAACAAAGAGGCCAGCTTTATGCTTAAAGTCACCGGTGAGTCTATGCTGGAGGCCGGCATTCATCCGGGCGATGTGGTCATCTTAAACCGTAACCGCACCCCTAAGCATGGTGATGTGGTCGTCGCAGAGATAGACGAGGAGTGGACAATTAAATATTACGAAAAATACAGGGGCGCGGTTTTGCTCAGACCCGCCAATAAAAAGTTTAAAGTTTTAAAACCGCGTGAGGAGTTAAGAGTGGCCGGGGTCGTGACTTCAGTAATCCGCAAATACCATGGCTAATGGATAACAGTGAGCAAAACCGCGCCCCCCAATCTAATCACATAAAACCTCGTAGGCCAGAACAACCCTTAATGATCCGTTCTTGGGCTAAAGCTATTTTGCATATAGACGCAGATGCTTTTTTTGCCTCCTGCGAACAAGCCCTCCACCCTGAATACCGGGGCAAACCTGTGATTACCGGCAAGGAGCGTGGTATCGTGGCCGCCGCTAGTTACGAAGCTAAAGCTAAGGGGATTAAACGTGGGGTTCCTTTATGGGAGGTTAAAAAAATTATCCCGGAGGCGATTATTGTTCCCTCTGACTATGAGACTTATAGTTTATTTTCTAAGCGCATGTTTGAGATCATGCTTAGATTTACCCCGACGGTTGAGGAGTACTCAATTGACGAGGCTTTTTTGGAGATCACGGGACTGAGGCGCAAGTATCACTCCTCCTATCAAGACATTGCGCGCAAGATTAAAGAGACGCTTGAGAAAGAGTTGGGCATCACGGTCTCGGTAGGCCTTAGTCTCTCTAAAGTTTTGGCTAAGATCGGATCTAAGTACAATAAGCCAGCCGGTTTTACTCCCATCCCCGGACGGTACGTGCATAAGTTTTTAGCAGAAACTCCTATAGAAAAGATTTGGGGGATTGGCCCGCAGACTACGGCGTATTGTAAGACGCTACAGATAGAGACCGCGCTTGATTTTGCCCGTAAGCCCAAAGAGTATATCGAGCAATATTTTACTAAGCCCCACCAGGAGATTTGGTACGAGCTCAACGGTCACGCCGTCTATCCAATCGAGACCCAGCTTAAAACCGTCTACGCTACCATCGGTAAGACCAAGACTTTTTCGCCGGCTTCTAGTAACGAGGCTTATGTTTTTGCGCAGCTGATGAAAAACCTAGAGAACGCCTGTATTAAAGCGCGCCGTCACAAGTTAGTGGCCCAAGGTTTGATTATCTATTTACGAAGTCAGGACTTTAAGGGCTCGGGGGTTGAGGCGCGCTTGTCTAGACATTCGGCTTACCCACCGGATATGTCACATATACTCCGCAAACTATTTAAAAAAATCTTTAAGCCTGGAGTCGAATATCGCTCGACTGGTGTGATTATGACCGACCTAACTGCCATCAAGAGCTTACAGCAATCTCTTTTTGAACCGCCTCTCCACCTAGAAAAGATGCAGAAAGTTTTTAACGCTGTAGACAAACTCTCAAAAAAAATGGGGAAGCATACTGTTCATTTAGCTACTAGCACCCAAGCCCAAAAAAAACCGCAACATGTTTTGGAGCGGGGTGATGTTCCAGTGCGAAAAATGAGTCGATTGCGCGGTGAATCTAAACGTAAACATTTAGCATTGCCAATGCTAATGCATCCTGCCGCCTTTAACCGAAAGACGGCAAACTAAGCAGCCCTAAGGAGTCTCAACCGACTCAGGCAGCGCCGAGGATGTAGAGCCAGAGGTATCTAAAAAGATAGACTCCTCAGCCTGCACAGAATCCTCAAGTGTTGCATCCTCTTGGACAGGCTTTGCAACAAATATCAGACCCCAGACAATCGCGGCTAAAATGACGAGAACTACTATGATTGCAATGATTTTAGACATCGCCCTAATTATACTCTAAATTGCAGGGCCTTTGCTATATGCCTCTCATCCACCACTTCTAAATCGGCTAAATCAGCAATTGTGCGGGCTACTTTTAGGGTTTTAATAAATCCCCTAGGAGATAATCCAAGCTCTGATTCTGCTTTAGCAAGCAGGGTTCTCATCTTATTGTTAAGTGGAACCAATCTCCTTATTTGAGGACCGGTTAGCTCACTGTTCTTAATTGAACTTAACTTTTTAAGCTTTGCTCTATTAAGTTGCCGCTCGCGAGCCCGTTTAATATGCCCTATCGCAGCGTCATGCTCACTCCTACCAGAATTTTTACTTAAAACAGTAGTGGCACCAGATAGCTCACTTCGCGGCACCCAAATTTTTAACTCAATCCGATCAAGAATAGGTCCAGACAACTTATTTTGATACCGGCTTAAGACCGCAGGAGAGCAGGAGCAGGCTTTAACACGATCACCATAAAAGCCACACGGACAAGGATTACTAGCGGCAATCAATTGAAACCTAGCAGGATAATTAAGTTTTAGATTAGCGCGTGCTAAGCGAATTTGTCCCTCCTCGAGTGGTTGCCGTAGCTGTTCAAGAACATCCCGCCTAAACTCTGGTAACTCATCAAGAAATAATACACCGCAATGAGCCAGAGATATCTCGCCAGGCACTAAACCATGACCACCACCCATTAAACTTGCGGCTGAGCTAGAGTGATGCGGCGCTCTCCAGGGCGGCAAGCTCTGCCAACCACCGGTAATTGGCCCAGCCAAACTGGAAATCGAGTTTACTTCTAGCTGTTCATTCTTATTTAAGAGGGGCAGGAGCGAGCCTAAACATTTAGCTAGGGCAGTTTTACCTGTACCGGGTGGACCCGTCATTAACATATGATGCCCGCCTGCGGCTGCCATTATTAAGGCCTCTTTGGCCGTCTCCATACCAACCAAATCATCCAATAAGTACTGGGGAGATTTTGTCTGCGGAATTTTTTGAGGTGTCTGATCTAGATCCAGCCCCCGACCCCTCTCTAACCTATCAATCAACTGCGCTAATGTTGGAACCCCAATAACCGACATACCTTCTACATGTGCTAATAACGCAGCGTCTGGTTGTGACGCGTAACACTTTGAGAAACCCATGTTCTTTAGACCTATGGCAATAGGCAAGGCACCTCTCACAGGTCTGATCGAACCATCCAAACCGAGTTCTCCAATAAAGCACAAGCTTTGATCCAGAGGTTTTATGGCCCCTTCGGCCAAGAGCAAACCCAGGGCAATTGGCAGATCAAAACTAGAACCAATTTTTTTAACTTCAGCTGGGGCTAATGAAACAGTTACGTGCCCCCTAGGCATCTTTTGGCCGATAGATGCAAGCGCAGACCTAACCCTCTCTTTAGACTCCTTAATGGCGGCATCGGGAAGGCCCACAATCTGCATATTTGGTAACCCCCGCTGAATAGAGACCTCAACTTTTACCTCGATGGGTTGCAAGCCCATTAATGAAACTGCTTTGAGACTACTAATCTTCACCACTGCATAGTGGCAGTCAAAGATTAATTATTTATAAGCGCGACTTACTTGACGATCGGCTTCTTTTTCTTTGGCTTCTTACTCTTTGAATTCTTTTTCTTTGGCTTCTTACTCTCTGAATTCTTGCCTTTTTTCTTGCGTAGCAAGAATGCTAGTAAAGCGATAAAGAATCCCAAGACTACACCATAGATTAGGCCAGTAACTATGTCGCGAGTCTTTTTGGATGCACCACTATAAATTAGTGGCTTAGCACAGACTG
>CAYSXT010000041.1:0-1316 GCA_964435075.1 uncultured Candidatus Saccharibacteria bacterium | reverse complement strand
ATGTCGCGAGTCTTTTTGGATGCACCACTATAAATTAGTGGCTTAGCACAGACTGGCTCTTGTGCGCCGGTGAGCTCTGACACAATGCTGCCATCTTTGTCATCATCCCAGTTAGCACAACCTGTATTAGCTACCGACATATTGTTGGCACTTAACTGCGTCTGGAATGTAATAATTACGGAGTTCTCTGTATCTTTGGCTTCGGCTACACCGCGATCTGCGGCTACCTGTCCAGACCAGACAACACTGTTTTCCTGAGTATCATAAGAACATTGCGTCATAGTAGATAGTCCGTTGTTTTGACATTCTATAGAATTAGAAATATAAGTGGCACCCACAGGAATAGGATTGAATACATTAGTAACTATTGGGTCGTCATTCTTAGAATTAAAGACAGTTAAAGTCCATTGTTGTTTACCATTACCCAGGCTCATAACTTTTTGTACTACTTGAGGAGCTTCTGCCAAGTCTGCGACTACGGCATCGGCTGAAGCAGAGTTATTATCAGCATTAGGATCAGTTTCATCAGCCTGAGCGATAAAGGCATCATTAGTTACGACTTCACCGATATTACTAAAGTCATCTACATTAACCGTAAGTGAGAGCTGGGCTTGCTCTTGCGTAGCGAGCGTTCCCACATTCCATGACCCTTCCGTAGAGCTATAAGTACCTTTAGTTGAGGCGTAAGCTCGATAATCAGTTCCAGCTGGAACACCAACATCTACCAATACATCGTCTGCATTACTCGGACCATCGTTAATTAGCAAGGTAGTAAATACCACTGTGTCACCAGGGCTTACCTGTTCTTTATCGACTTTTTTAATAACGATCAGATCAGCGCCTTGGCCCTTTTCTGGTTCAGGCTCGTTTTGTGAGTCATCTGTGGAATCCGTACTGCCTGAAGACTTTTTACTAGTATCACCCGGGTTTTGAGAAGTCTCATCACCGGTTTCGTTGTCGTTATTTTGGTTATTACTATTGTTTCCGTTGTTTCCCTCCTCTGGATCATTAATCTGGTTATTTTCATCAGACTGTCCTCCACCTTGCTGACACTGTTCAGCCACCGTAAAGCCAGCGCTGACAGAGTTATTGTCGCTATTAGGATCCTCTTGATTTGAATTGGTTATCGCGGCTGAACCATCTACGCTTGTGCCAGCTGTAGCATCTACTAGTACGCTTATAGTAAGAGTCTTAGTCGAGTTAGGACCAGAAGCAGAAAGAGCGCCCACGTTCCATACGCCTGAGCTAACTGCATAGTCGGTTCCAGAAGTCGTATGACTAGAATATGTTACGCCCGTTGGCAATGGAGCAGATAT
>CAYSXT010000040.1:2174-6374 GCA_964435075.1 uncultured Candidatus Saccharibacteria bacterium | reverse complement strand
AAAATCCAGAGTCACGCACCTTAATCAGAAAATGGTTGTTTGGCTGGGTTTTGGATGTACAAAGATCGTTGCACAGATCGATTATACAGGGCAATGGTGATAAATTATTTACAATTTTTATAAGAACCGCCGGCGTTTTCTTTCTAATCTTTACGATAGCCCTCTGGGCTTACCTGGTTTTTATTTGGGTAATCGGGCCGTACTAATGAAGATCCTAACTGGATTCCGGAATGAATTAAAACGTGGAGCGGATCCTAAGAGAGCTAAGCTTTCTCAGGGCTATTTTAAAACCGGTAAGGGCGAGTATGGAGAAGGGGATGTTTTTCTAGGATTAACGGTGCCGAAGTTAAGAGCTGTCGCAAAAAATTATCCAAACCTAAAACTGGCGGAAATAAAATTACTTTTAAAAAGTAAAATTCACGAAGAGAGGCTTGGCGCAATTTTTATTTTAGTTGGTCAGTTTGAGAGAGCTTATCGGGCAAAAGACGAATCAAAGCAAAAAGAGATTTACGTCTTTTATTTAAAGAATACGGCTGGCATTAATAACTGGGACATTGTGGACTCATCGGCCCATAAAATTGTGGGTGTTTATTTGCTGGATAAGCCTCGATCGATATTAAAGAAATTGGCTAGGTCAAAAAATATCTGGGAGCGCCGTATTGCCATTATTTCAACTTTTACTTTTATTCGCGGGCGAGATTTTAAGGATACACTTGAGATAGCCACCCTATTATTAAAGGACGAACATGACCTAATTCACAAAGCGGTTGGTTGGATGTTACGCGAGCTAGGAAAAGTGGATCAAGCTGCCGAAGAAGATTTTCTTATAAAACATTACAAGGTTATGCCGCGCACAATGCTACGCTATGCAATAGAGAGGTTTAGTCCCGCAAAAAGAAATTTTTACTTAGGCAAGTCTTAGTACTGCTTTTGCATTGACTTGGTAGTCAATTAGTTAGATACTATTTAGACACCTTTAAGTACTTAATTAACTATTAATTTGTCTGAATCGGTCATAAAAATTAAAAATCTGAGCAAAAGTTACGATGACGGAGTAAAAGCTCTAAAAGATGTAAGCCTAGATATTAAAAAAGGTGAGATATTTGCTTTGCTGGGCCCCAATGGTGCTGGGAAAACAACGATGATTAATATCGTGACTGGACTTGCCAAAAGAACTTCTGGAACGGTTACTGTCCTGGGTAAGGACGTGATTAAAGATTATAAATTTACACGCAAGCATATTGGCTTGGTTCAGCAAGAGATAAATTCTGACTTCTTTTTTACGGTCTCAGAAATGATAAAGATTCAGGCTGGATATTTTGGAATCCGGAATCCTGAGAAAAAGGTTGAGGAGGTTCTTAAAAGCCTTAACCTGTGGGACAAACGCAAAACTCCCGGTAGAAAATTATCAGGCGGCATGAAAAGACGAATCATGGTAGCAAAAGCCTTGGTTCATGATCCAGATATTTTATTTCTGGATGAACCGACTGCTGGTGTTGATGTTGAGTTGCGGGCTAACCTTTGGAATCTAGTAAAAGACCTTAAACAATCTGGTCGCACCATTGTTTTGACAACTCACTATTTAGAAGAGGCAGAGGAGCTAGCTGACCGGGTCGGCTTAATTAATGAGGGCGAGATCATCTTAGTAGAGGACAAGCGGACCTTGCTAAAACAATTTGGTCGAGAGCGTCTAGTGCTACATTTATCACGATCTATAGATAATATGCCCACGGCGGCAAGAAAGTTAAAGGGCACATTAAGGGGCGTTTTATTGGAGGTAAACCACTATCCAAAAGCCACAGGGGATGTGACAGTTCAGGAACTATTTGATGAGCTGAATGGTCTGGGCGTGAAAGTAGAATCTTTGGATGTACAAAAAACTAGCCTCAATGATGTTTACTTGAAGTTGATTAATCATAAAAAGCAGTCATGAACTTCGTAGCCGTGTGGGCCCTAACAAAAAAAGAGCTAGTTAGATTTTTAAGAGTCCCAGGACAAACCATAGGAGCTCCAATCGTAACGACTGCACTATATTTTATTATATTTACATTTTCGATTGGGCGCAGCGTTGAAGTAATAAATGGACTGGAGTATGGACAGTTCATAATGCCGGGATTAATTATGATGAACATAATGATTAGTTCGCTGACCAGTGTTTCCTCTGCTCTTATGCTTTCAAAAGTGATGAACACTCTGTCGGATATCTTGGTCTCACCGATGAGTTACTTAGAAATCGTCTTGGGCTACAGTTTAGCCTCCGTCATAAGAAGTGTATTTATTGGATCGCTGATTTATGGAACGGCACTCTTCTTTATTCCTTTTGGTGTGGCTAACCCACTTTACCTATTTAGTTTTTTGATAATTATTGCAATGGCTTTTTCATTAGCTGGTTTGATAATTGGCATTTGGGCGGAGAATTTTGAGCAGATCTCTATTTTTCCGACTTTTTTAATAACACCTCTAAGTTTTTTGGGTGGAATTTTTTACTCGATAGAGATGTTGCCGCCAGTATTTCAGACGATAGCAAAATTTAATCCAATATTGTATCTGATCAATGGTATGCGCTTTGGTTTTTACGGTGTTTCAGATGTGAACCCATACCTGGCCTATGGTATAGGCGTGGCCTTTCTTATAGTGCTAATGACTATTACTTGGAACCTCTTTAGAACTGGCTACAAAATAAAGACTTAAAAATAAAAAAATATTATCAGTCTTAGCTTGACAAAAATAATTATTTTGCATAAAAAGACTGACTAATTAAATAATTATCTATATGATAAAAAACTTACAAAAAGTACTTATCTCTCTAGCAGCTGTCGGAGGGCTTATTTTGGCATCTTGGATCGGCTTGGAGCCAGAAACAGCTGAGGCTGCTAATACTGGTTCTATCTATATTAGAGCTTGGGTAGATACAGACGGTGATAATACTTACTCATTAAATGAGGGGCTTGTTCTTAAGGGAACTCGCTTTGAGATTCGCGATATGGCTACTAATAAGCTGATCGATAAGTCTCTCTGTCGTTTTGATGATTTTATGTTGGGCGGTGTAGGCAGAAATAACTGTAATAACCTACCTTACGGAAAATACATGGTGACTTATACCAGTGAGGATCCATTCCAGTACGCAGGGCCAATTAAGTCAAAATGGAACCCAAAAGGAGTAAATCCAATAGCACCTGTCGAGATCAAAAAAGGTTTTGAGAACAATATTCTGGACTTTGGCTATAAGCCATTAAGAAATCCTCAAACAGGCGACATGATTATTCATGCCTTCAAGGATAAAGATTTTGACGGACAGTGGAGTGGTTATAACTCTGGTGAGGGAGATCCTTTCTTCAACACTAAATATTCAGTTAAGAGTGTCAAAACTGGCAAAAATATAGACTACTCAAGACACTGCAACTTTGGAACTAACCGCTTAGGTGGAGCGGGCGAGGATATTTGTCGCGGACTTCCAGCTGGTCAATATATTGTGACTTTTTACGGTGCCGGAACCAACTGGGTTCAAATTAAAGGGGTGCATAATGACACCGCCTCTAATCCTATGCTAATTACCGTTACCGGAGGACAAATTGTTACACCTGAATTTGGTTACAACCCAAAGAGTGTAATTAATGTCCGGGTGTTTGAAGATATAAATGGCAACAAGGCGTATACTCCAAATACTAACGAGGGCAAAGCTTTTAGTGGTAAAAAAGTAAAGATCGTTGATAATCGAGGTAATGAAATTGATTATACTCGTTGCTCAACTGAGTCTGCCGCAGTAGGAGGTGCTGGTCGTATTTGGTGCGCGGTTCCGCAGGGTCCTTACTCTGTTTGGTTTGCCGATTTTGACGCTACAAAATGGAATGGTCCATTAAAGACGCAATATAATCCGCAGGGGATAGATCCAGTTCCAACCTCAGCCAATCCAAATAAATTTAGTGTTATTGACTTTGGATTTATAAAGAACGGTTACGTTTATCAGTAATTAGCCAGTTATTACTTAGCAATAAATAGCCTCGTCAATGGGGGCTATTTATTGTTTTGGGTATGTTGTAAGGAACCACCAGAAATGGCATAATTTTTAGCACCTTGAGACGCAATCATGTGCGCAATTTGAGAATAATTACAGTGTTTATGGTAGGGCTAGCGCTAATTCTGGGGCCACTATCTACACCTTTAGTACAGGCGGCAGACGAGCAAACTGAAAAGCCAACA
>CAYSXT010000040.1:0-2074 GCA_964435075.1 uncultured Candidatus Saccharibacteria bacterium | reverse complement strand
GAAGCTCAAGCTACGGTAGATTTACACGTGGGATCCGGGCAAACATATTCTACTTTGCAGAGCGCGGTGGATGCCATACCTAGCGTGCTGACAAATAACTATCGCATACTGGTTCATGCTGGTAACTATACGGGAACAGTTACCATTACTGGCATTGACACTCAGACTAACGGCAAGACAATTACAATTCAAAACGCTGAGCAAATAAAGCCAATAATTGAGGGTTCTGTCTTTTTTGGCTCAGGCAAATGGACAAAAATTGGGGGCTATAACAGACTTTATAGAGCAACAGTTGCTAATGTTAAGGCGGTCACAGACAATAACGATCGTTTAAAAAAGGTCTCAGATTTAGCTCAACTTGGTAGGACAAATGGTGCCTATTATCATGACGGAGCAAATTATTTATATGTGCGTCTCCTTGATTTGGCGGATCCGAATAGCAGGGGAGTTGAGGCTATTACAAAAGACTTAGCTGTCGATATCAATGCCGTATCTGGCATTACTATAAAGGGATTAGATTTTAGACACTACATGAAGAATGGCATCAAGGTCTTAAATGGTATTAATAATACTTTTGATTCCATTGCCATTAGCGATGTAGGCGAGAGAGGCACTGATGATGGTGCAATTTTTATATCAGGCTCTGACACTAATAATATCGTAAACAGTGTTTTGTCATCAATTTATGGCTCGGCAATTAAAGCAGATAACTCAGATCAATTGCGCGCTTATAATAATTCCTTACATAAGGCAACTTTCGGCATTAATCTAGTTAATTCAACTACTGCTAATTTGCAAAATAATGTATTCGGTACTGCATTTGAAGCACCACTAAAATTAGATACTGCCTCAAAGTCTGGTTTAAGCACGGTAAAAAATACTTATTGGAATCCAAGTGGCATTATTGGTGAGATTGATAGTACGGAATATTCCAGCATTTCATCTTTAGGTGCAGCTGCTGGAGGCGAAACCGGATCAAGCGGCGGAGATCCACGCTATCGAAGGCCAACCGCTAGCAATCCAACGGATTATAATTACATGCTTAACATGGTACATGATATCGATGCCGCTCATAACTCAGGTAATGGCTGGGAGTCTGATACCAATGCTGCGCATTTGCGTTGGGATCAAGGTTTTTATGGTCAGGCTCTAATGAATATGTACCGTGCCACTAAGGATGTTAGGTGGCTCGAAAAGTTAGTTAAGCAATCTAATACTGTCTGGGGGCAAGCTTATGAAAATCCAACTTCGCCGACCGGCTCACCGGACGGCTATGACGGTTGGTCTACTAGTAGATATTCTGTTGCGGTAATTGATCCTGATACTCAAACTTCTGCAGGAGGCCAATTATTATTGGTTAATTCGTCAGGAAGCCCACTCGGGCTCAATGAAAATTTACGAGTTTATGGACCAGGCAACGGCGATAATATTCCCAACAAAACTTTTGAATTAAGATTTGGCACAAATCCAGATGTTAGATTTGAGGTTTGGGAAACCACGGGTACACCAACCTGTGTAGGGAACTGCGGTATGAATACAAATAATTATATAGACGGAACAAAAGACGTTACTTTTTATAGTGGCAATATAGATAACTACACAAATTACAATACGAATATGCGCATAACTGCTGCGGCGCCGCAGAGTGGTGATGTATATGAAATCGACTACAGGGCAAAAACTCAGCTAGAATATGGAAATATCGATAGCGGATTGCCTGCTCCTATGATTGATTTTGCAGTTGAAGTATTAAGCGACCCATCCATACAAAATTTGCCTGTTGAAGGGCAAGATTTTCTTTATTACGCAAATGACTACGTAACTAAAGTTGATACACACATTTATCCAAAATGGGAGCCATATTGGAAAGATCTATCATCGGCAGGCGGTTCTTATGGCGGACCCGGCGGTATATATGTTTATCCTACGGATGAGCATTATTCGATTCCAGGAAACAGTTATCCCTTGAATATGCAGGCCGACATGGGACGCTTATGGGTTTATATGTATCAAGCTCCCGGCCTCTTAAAATATAAAGAGAAGGCAGATACCATTGATGATTATAGCTACAATT
>CAYSXT010000039.1:0-6748 GCA_964435075.1 uncultured Candidatus Saccharibacteria bacterium | reverse complement strand
CAAGCTCGCGCTTGAGCGTATGAAGACGGAGTCGAAGTAGTGCGCCGCCGACAGTCCATGTGGCTCCCACACTCCCAGTCCTGCTTGCGCCACGTGAGCCCTGGGTTGCCTTGCGGGTCGCCAACGGTGTGCGTCTGAGCGGAAAAATATCAGAAAGTCATATTCTGGTGAATCTTTACGACTCCGTGTAACCCTGCGTCTTAGCTCTACAAAAAAGCCGAAAAGTCGGATTGTGGTGCGCCCGGCAGGATTCGAACCTGCGACACCTGGTTCCGAAGACCAGTGCTCTAATCCGCTGAGCTACGAGCGCCTAAATATAGACAACCACCGGCTAGTTTTACATTCTGGGCCTGGTTATTCAAGCCTTCTGTTAATATTTAAAAAGGAGGGATCAAATGCCGAAACACTTAATCCCTCTTGGATTTTACCAGCGGCGTGCTAGTAAAATGAGATGAGCCGTTTTGAGGATTGGCTCAAAATTATTACGAAAAGAACTCGCCTTGATGGCAGGCCATTGTTCGCTCTTAAAAAGCTTGTTTTGGCGCGCCATCTTGAAGTCCATTTTGCCACCCCGACCTTTGAGGATTGAATCGACTTTGTCGATCGCTCCTTGGGTATCTGGGTGTCTCTCTTTTTCTATTGACATGACCTTCTCAATCCAGCGGATTGCTTCTCGAAGGTTGTCTGGAGTACCGGCGGTGTGCCTGATCTTCTTGGCGGCTGTTTCCTCAACATTAAGAGGAATCTTAGCCATGTACTCTGCTACTGGAGAGCTCTTTGAGACCACGGGCTCACCCCCCTCATTTTTCACGATCAGCTTAACTAATTTTCTGGAGACCAGGGCGGACAAGTAATACTCATAAGGATCCTGATTTGGCCCTAAAACCAGTGCCTCTTTGTAGGTGAGAGCGGGTACCAACGAACCGGCGCTGTGTACCCAGCTTCTGTCAGAAAAGGGATCTTGGCTTGATTCCAATTTATTGGTCTCAATCAGAATGTGTTCCTTAGGAACTACCTCTATCAGCTGTCTGGCCACCACAAGTGGCAGCTCATGCAAATTGACTTTAGTGCCATTTGCACAGGACATACGGTCACATGGGTAAGGTTCATTCACAATTGAGAAAGACCCGTGCTCGTTGTTGATGAGAATAATCTTGTGATGTCTCAGGCCCTTGTAGCAAAGACCATACTCAACCTGTTGGAGGTTACCACCCCGAATTACTTCAGCAGTATCAAATTTCTTAATCACTTGCTGCTCCTTTGCCCCAACCCGGGCGTTCAGCGTTTGGTCAGACTACTACCGACTGACATTTTGATGGTTGTAATACCAAGTGAGGTAGATCACCGGCTAGCGAAATTCCGCCAGTAGAGAGAAGTAGATAATAAAAAGAGCAAAAGCCAAAAGAGTCTACTATAAATAACACAAAAGTCAACCGTCTGTTATAATTTAGCCATGCGTAAATTTTTATGGTATTGGATAGCGATAATCGCACTCTTGGTAGTCGTGATTTTGGAAATTGTGGGTGTATTCTCGCTAAAACAACAGCCCTCAGTGGTTAGTCAAGCGCAAGTGGAGCCGTCAACTCCCGATACCTCTGAGCAAGCAATAAAGTTTGAGCCGATTCCTAATCTGGTTCCAGAGGAAATCCAGCCAGCCGTAGCTGTTGAAAATATTCCTGCGGTTAGTCCTGATTCTTCAGCGACCCAAGTGTATGACGTAGTCACTAATTATATTGTTCCGGGAGAACCAAACACACAGTCGTCCTCGGTGGAGACTTGGGCAGTGTCTAGAATGGGCGTAAAAAATTCAAAACCAGATGAGTTTGATATAAATATAAGAATTACTTCGGACCGCTCTGACGATGTTCCCACTGATAACCTCTATAGAGTGTATAAAGATGGAACCATAAAAACTATTAGTGTTAATGGAAAGTCTGGGAACAGTATTATCAAGTGTGACATGGATTTGCCGGTTTATTTACCGGTTGGGGTCGATACGGCTCCGGCTTTTATGAACTGTTTTTTAGATGGTAAGAGAGTATTTAACTTTACCGGTACCGCTACCGCTGAGAGTCCAACAACTTATAGCGGCCTTGATGGTGCGCAAATAAAAAATGCCCGCACAGTAATTATTAGCGATGATAGTACAGAGGTTTACAGGACAATTTTTTCACCAGAGTTCGGGATGCTTGAGTTTTCTGGCACCCTGGGAAACTTAATAATTGGTGAGACGGAGTCAGGCTCATCGATAGATAGTTCCGGTATAATAAAATCAACTACTAGCGATAATATTTGGGAATTTTAGTTAGAGGGCACGAGTCTTGACATTATGAGTATAAATAGGCTAGCCTTGTTGGTTGAAAAACTAGAGGTAGTTTTTCAAGTCCCCGAGTCTCATAGATAGAGGGACTAGAAACTTAAAACCAATACAAAAAAAGGAGAAGCGCTTCCCAGCGGTTCTAGTTAAATTTGGCATATTAGCCAGCTAGAGCCTAAAATAAGCGCTTTTTTAAGTAAATAAAAACAAAAAAAATGCAGAAATTGCAAAATATGAGTACCACTAAGAGGATTTTATCAGTGCTAGCAGTCACTTTTTTTATCGTCGGTGGATTTTTTATAATTGGTAACTCTTTTAACCCGCAACAGGGTGAGGCACTATCTAATGTTCCTGCTACTTATGTTACGGATGGACAGGTAAATGCCATAACCAAGATTGGAAATACCATCTATTTTGGTGGTAATTTTGGCGAGCTAAGAACCCATACCGGCTACGGAATCGTAGTTGATCAAAGTGCTGGTTCGTTGGCTAGTTTTTCTAACGTAAACGGTCCGGTTTTCGCAGTAGAGCCAGATGGAGCAGATGGTTGGTACATTGCAGGAGACTTTACTTTTGTAGGCCCAAACGCATTGTCAGGAATTGCTCATATTCTATCGAGCGGTGCAGTTGATACAGCTTTTACTCCTTCAACAGACGGTACGGTTAATGCCTTAGATTTTGACGGAACAAACCTATATATAGGAGGAGCCTTTACTCAAATTAATGGTACTGCCAGAAACAACGCAGGTGCTGTTGATACTACTGGAGCAATTACAGCTTTTGACCCTAATGTTAATGGCTCGGTCGCGACTGTCGCAGTGGACGCATCAACTGTATATGTTGGTGGATCATTTAGTAATGCTGGTGGAGCTGGTCGCAATAACATTGCCGCCCTTGATTCTGCAACCGGTACAGCTTCTGCCTGGAACCCTAACGCTGACGCAGGTGTATCAGCAATCGCAGTAGACGGAACAGAAGTTTACACTGGTGGAAGTTTTGCAAACATTGGAGGAGCAGCGCGAAATTACATTGCTGCAATAGATTCTACAACCGGCAATGCAACTGCTTGGAACGCTAATGCAGACGCTGCGGTCAATACTTTAGCGGTTGATGCATCAAACGTTTTTGCTGGAGGAACCTTTGCCAACATCGGTGGCGCTGCTCGTAACTCATTGGCCGCGCTTGATAAAACAACTGGTGTAGCTACAGGTTGGAACCCTAATGTAAATGGTCCAGTCACAACAATCGAGCTTGGAACAAGTAATATCTTTTTTGGTGGTTCTTTTTCTGATGTTGGTGGAACCACACGTAATAATGCTGCTTCTGTAAATATTCTAGGTGTAGCATCAAGCTGGGATCCTGATCTAAGCGCAACAGTAAACAGCCTCGCATTAAGCTCTACACAGGCCTTTATCGGTGGAGCCTTTAACGGAGCCGGTGCTGCAACTACACGACTAAATGCTGCAGCTATTGATGAGACCACTGGTGCTTTGACTGCCTGGAACCCAACAGTAGATGGTCCCGTAAATACATTGGCTAACGATGGTTCTGACATTTATATTGGTGGCAGCTTTGCAACCGTAGATGGTGCCGCCCGAAACAACATTGCAAAAGTTGGTCCGACAACAGGATCAGTTACAGCTTGGGATCCAAATGCGGATGCTCTTGTAAACGAGATCGATATAGAAGGTAACTTAGCCTATGTTGTAGGTGGATTTACAAACATCGGTGGTGCTGCTCGCAACAGAGCCGCTGCCCTTGATACATCGACCGGACTTGCTAACGCCTGGAACCCAGATGCTAATGCCACGGTTAATACGGTTGCCGTAGATGGTTCTACGGTTTACTTAGGTGGTAACTTTGCAACCCTAGGTGGCAACTTAAGATTCTTTATAGGTGCTGTTGATACCGCTACAGGTGCAACCTCAGTTTGGAACCCAACCGCTAACAGTTCTGTTAACTCGTTGCAGGTAGATGGTTCAAACGTTTATGCTGGTGGAAACTTCACTAACATTGGTGGAGCCGCACGAGCATACGTAGCAGCTCTAGATACAACTAGCGGTGCGGCGTCGTCTTGGAATCCAAGTGCTGACGGGCAGGTTCACTCACTAGCCCTAGACCCAGCTAACGGCAAGGTTTATGTGGGCGGTAGCTTTAACAATATCGGAGGTACAGCCAGACTGAATCTAGCCGAGCTTGATCAGACTACGGGTGCAGCCACCAGTTGGAACGTAAATATAGACAACTCAAAGCAGATTCCATTTGACCTATTAGTAGACAACTCAATGTTGTACGCCGGTGGAAGTATCGGACAAGGTTCAGATGGTTTTGTGGCTTGGTTTGTAAAACCAGTCATTGAGTTTGCTCTAGCTAACTCATCCGGTGCCGAGAGTTCTACCCCAGCCCTATTACAGGTTGTTCTCTCTGGAACAGATTCTCAAGACGTAACCGTTAACTACACAATCACTGGCGGCTCCGCTACAAATGGTACTGATTACACCTTAGCTGCCGGAACAGTAACTATCCCGGCCGGAGCAACAAGTGCCAACATCTCCGCAACTATTATTGATGACACTTTAGTAGAAGGGGACGAGACTTTCGTTGTGACCCTAAGCTCTCCATCTACAAACGCCACGCTGGGAACAATCCTAGATCATACATATACAATCTTGGATGACGATGTAAACGCCCCAACAAACGTGATCAGAATTCCTGAATCAGATCCTATCGACCAGGCTGTCGCTATCTCAAAACTTAATTTCCCTAATGGTGGGGCAAATGCCGCCGTAATCTGTCGTGACAACATTATCGTTGATTGTTTTGTCGGTGGTCCTTTAGCCAATATTGCTGGTGCAACTATGTTGCTAACAAACACCAACACTCTAAGTCCTGCCACCGCTACGGAATTGCAGAGAGCGGTAACTCAAGGTGCTACCGTTTATGTGCTTGGTGAGACACAAGCTGTAAGTGCTTCAGTAGAAGCTGCTATTCAGGCCTTGGGATATTCAACGACTCGACTAGGAGGTGCAGAGAGAATCGCAACTTCAGTTCAAGTAGCACAGGAGACCCAAAACCTAAACCCAGTTTTGACTTCACAAGCCTACTTAACTGAGAACCGACGCTTTGTTGACTCTATTGGAATCAGCGCCGTCGCCTCAGAGCGGGTAAGCGATCAACAAGTTGATTTGATCCTGCTTAATGAGCGAGGCAGCGCAACACTAGATAGCAACACCGATGGCTTCTTGAGCAATCATCCGGAGATTATACGCTTAGAGTTAATTGGTGGAACCGCTGCTTTAGATGGTGCTCTTGAGAGTGCCATTGGAGCCGCACATCCAGGTCTGACCTTAAGCCGAATCTCGGGTGCAACTCGTTGGGACACAAACGCAAACATTGCCACTCAATACTTTACTGCTCCATCCACAATTGTAGTAGTAAACGGAGAGAACAATGAGCTTCCGGGTGCTGTATTAAATGCTGCGAGTGCTAGTGGTGCCTCGTTCTTCTCAGCTTTACTTGCTGGTAACTTTGCAGGAACCCAAGACGCTCCACTATTAATCTCTCAAGCAACAGTCTTGCCAACTCAGATCCAGAACTATATTACGTCACACTCTGCCTCAATTAACTTGGCATATATAGTCGGAACCACCGCTCAGATCAGTACCGCGATTGAGAACTGGATTTCAGCCAACATCTAAAAGTGCTAAGTTTCCCTTACTTCTTCTTGTTCATTTAAAAAATTAATATAAAAGAACGACCAGCGGCCTTAGACCGGCAGTTGAGAGATTACTCGTTTAGTAAGAGAGTAGTTTCTCGCCTGCTGGTCTAACTCTCTTGTTAAGGCTCGCAGAGACTAAGGAGGTGCGCCATGAAGTGGCTTTCGTTTGTTCTTTGCATAATTCTTTTGACGGCTGCTTTCGCAGCCGACGCTGACGCGGCGGCCTATGATTCTGGCGTCACTGACTGTCAGTCTCTGGCCGAGACGTCGCCCACGCTAATCGAGGCGCGGCGTTATCACGGTCTTGTGGACCTCGTGTGGGATAAGATCCCGTGCGTGGATTCCTACGCGCTTGGATTTTCTTACTCGGATGGTGGCTTCGACGTCCTGACGGTCATTGATGCAAATGTCCCTGGAATTATCGTCCAGGCGCGTTGGTTACAAGGCTATGTACAGGGTCAGGAGTTTTTCTTTGCCGTTCGAGCAGTCCGTAAGGGTTGCGAGAGCGCTTGGTCAAACTCTCAGCCAGTGTCCGGAACCAGCAATCTGCTGGCTCCCGTGACCGGGTTGATGGCCACTAAGGTCTTTGAATCAGTACACTTGACGTGGGATGCATCCCCTGGTGCCCTGTTCTACCTCGTCGAGAGAACTGAGCAGGGGGATCTACCCGCTGGTTGGCTTACTCTCGCAGCAGTGCCTTGGTATGGACATTG
>CAYSXT010000038.1:0-6981 GCA_964435075.1 uncultured Candidatus Saccharibacteria bacterium | reverse complement strand
GTAGTTGTAATATCCAAATCGCTCGTTAATGAGGTTGTGTTAATTAATCCATCCGAATATGCGGTCGAACCTCCAACGACCAAACCAGAATCTGTATAAATAGTACTCTCTACGCCCAATGTATCCGCAATAAAGGCATCATCACCATCTGGCAAGAACCCAACATTGGCCAGCGTCTCAGCACCTGCAGCTGCACCTACACCGAAATCATTAAAGAAGGTCACGTCACCTGAATCATCAAAGATTGCAAAGTTTGTTCCAGCATCTTGAAAAGCAACATCTTGAGTAGTTGTTAGATCAAAAATTAAATTACCCACTTGGCCCTCTGCCGAGTCTACCGAGATAGTTGGCGATACCGGTCCAAAATTATTATAGGTGTCGTCTATACTCTGTAAGCCGGCAGCAACTACTGGTCCTGCCTCCTGTAGGGCCCCTTCAACATCACCAGAAAGATAATAACCACCTGCATCTAGTATTAAACTATCCTCTGCGGAAATCTGACCAGCTCCAAAACCAGCATTTAAATTACCCTCGTTTATCAAACCAACACGAACACCGCTACTTGTAACGCTAATAGTTCCATCTGCTCCTAGCACTCTCAGCACATCCGTACTAACCGCCAAGCCACGTCCGTAATTAATATCCATCACGACATCAACGCCCGGGTCAACATCAAGCAGACCATTTCCGGCAGTTACATTGTATCCAGGTCCTCCCGGTAATCCCGCTACTCCATCCACACCATCTTCACCATCTTTTCCGTCTGTGCCGGTAGGGCCAGCTGGACAAATATATACCTCGCCATCAGGACCCGTCAGCGTTGACCCGGGCGGGGCTAGTCCAGCTCCTAAGTTGGGACTTACTGTTCCAACTTGAGAAATAGCCATGGTTTGTGCCTCAACTGCTCCCCTGAGTTCTTCATTACTCTGACGCAAGAGTAATGATTCGAATAAAGAACGGCCAATTAATAGCAATAAAATAATGATTGCAAACCAAAGAACACGGTGCATCCACCTTGAGCGATTCTCATGACGATCAAATCGTCCCTGAACAGCCTCTTTGGACTGTTCACCACTCAGATCACCGCCCCGCTGAGACGAACCAACTCCAGCAAATGACTTGCCTTTGCTATGTATATTTTCTGTACCATTACTGGATGAGTTGGAAGTGTTTTTTGGCATTTAAATTAGCCTAAGTTTTATGTATAAAGTCAAGTTAGCACATCTAAGTTTGCCCAGCTTGTGGAGAACTACTCGGTCTCATATTGATATCTTGTCCCACAAGTCCTGGCCTAGATTTGATAGTAAAAGGCTCTCCCCTAAAGCTCTCGTAGCCTGGTTTATAAGATTCCAGGTAATACTCATTTTTCCCGACTAAAAAGCCATACAAGCCAAAATTATCTGTCACACGAGTCTCTAGCACCCTCTTGAAGCGATTGTCTATGATTCTGACTACTGATTGGCCGAGCTTTTTTCTACTAGAAGCGTCTAAAACCGTTCCCCAAGGTCGACCGTAAAATTTGTCTGAGAGTCTAAAGAAAATAAAGAAGAGCACGGAATGTACCAGGAAGAAAATTAAAGCCATAGTATTCCAAAGCAGCACCAACGAGGCTGCACTTAAAAGTAAACCGCCATAAGCAAAAGTGGCTCGTAATATCTGCCTGCTTCTGCGTCTTAAGGCAGCTTTCACAGAAATCTTATCCTCCGGTGAATCTAACGGAATATTCATTTCGATCGTGCCAGCCTTAGCGTGTCTAAAAGAGCTACCAGTTGTAATCGGGCCATAATTTACATCAAATTTTTCTCCAATTAGAAATTTGGATGGATAAGTATACTTTTGCTTTATAGCTACTAGCCGATATTGCCCGGGTTCTTTTAAGATTGAAAATTGACCTTGCCTATTTGTAACGCGTGTAGCTATGACTTTATCTGTTTTTGCATCGATTAGTCTTACAAGGGCCAAGTCTACCGGTTTTTTACTTAGGCTTTCGAAGACAACACCGATGCCCTTTCTTTTGCGTCTGAACAAACTTAAAAACGGTTCAGAGAGTAACCATTGCAATAACCTGATTATATTTATAAATGGAACAGCCCAAAAAAGGTTGGCTAAGTAAAGTATTAATAGCGAGGGTAGCCAAAAGTTTGAGATCTGATCCGCGAACGGCACCTCGAATAAAGGATCAGGTAAGCCCGGTAAACTAATACCGAAAATTGTAGGCGTCTCACCTTGAGGAATAATACGACAAAACTGCTCGAGGTTTTGTTGTGTGGCTGGCAACTGAGTGCTCGCTTGGGCCTTTACGGGCGAGGTACCCAACCACAAAATAACTGCTAGCATTAAGCCAGCTGCTACAAGATACTTTGTTAAATTTAAGCTAAGGGAGTTCATAGGAAGTCTATCCCCTACTTTAGCCTTTTTTAAGGCTTCGCGCTATCCGGCGCGGCGGGCGTTTCTCCCGCGGCAGGCGTCTCAGTATTATTTACCTCCACCCCACCTTGGCCATTTGTAGTGCCTCCTTCAAGCCCTGGAGGTGGTGGAATACCGTCCGGTAGGTTTAAAGGATCAATTTCTGTGTTTGGAACAGTTTGCGTCGCTGGTGCAGCTGTACTATCCGCTCCGATAAGTTTGTTGAGACCTTCCTGAAAAATAATGTCGGCTCCGCCTAGGATTACAACAAATAAAGCAGAAACCAATATTACACCGATACTGCCATTAATTACCTCTTGTTTGGTAGGCCAGTTAACTTTGCGGAGTTCAATGACACTCTCTTTAACATACTTAAAGGGATTAAAGCTACGTTTTGGCTTATCTTTTTTTTCTCGCTTGTCGGTTTTAGTCGTTCCGGCCAGCTCTTTAGCTTTGTTAATACGATCTCTTAAGTCCATGTCAAAGATAATAGCGTGGTTTGATTAAATGTCGAGGTTCTTAACCCTTTTGGCGTGTGTTTGTATGAACTTCTTTCGCGGGGCCACTTCTGCGCCCATTAGAGTCTCAAAAAGTTCATCTGCTCTCTCGGCGTCCTCTATCTTTACTTTTAAGATAGTTCTGAATTCTGGATCCATAGTGGTCTCCCACAATTGATCGGGGTTCATCTCACCCAAACCCTTATAACGCTGAATATTTATTTTTGGCTCTTTCTTTTCTGGCTCCTCAGCACCATCAGCGTCATCGGCGGATTTATTGGCCTTTGTTTTTGGGCTTACTTTTTGACGCGAGGCAATTAGTTTTTCTAACTCAGCCTGAACCTTTTCACGATCCTCTTCCGTATAGACATAACGCATCTCTTTTCCATAAGTTAATTTGAATAGAGGCGGTTGCGCGATGTAAAGATATCCATGCTCAATAATTTCTGGGAAATAACGATAGAAGAATGTTAGCAAAAGTGTTCGGATGTGGGCACCATCAACATCGGCATCGGTCATAATTATTATGCGCTGATAACGTAGTAGTGAGATATCGAACTGATCACCAATACCTGTGCCTAGAGCAATGATTAGGTTTTTAATTTCATTGAAGCCCAAAACTTTGTCCAAGCGTGCGCGTTCTACATTTAAAATTTTACCTTTGAGCGGTAGTATCGCTTGAAACTCACGATCACGACCCTGCTTGGCACTACCGCCAGCTGAGTCACCCTCTACTATGTAGAGCTCACTCTGCGAAGGATCCTTAGAGCTACAGTCTGACAATTTTCCTGGCAAAGTTAGACCATCTAACAAACCCTTACGAATAACTGTATCGCGAGCTGCTTTAGCGGCCTCACGAGCGCGTGCAGCTAAAGATGCTTTTCCTATGATCCTTTTAGCGTCTATTGGATGCTTATCAAAAAACTCCTCTAGCGCATCACCCAACACTGCTTCTACTGCTGTTCTGGCCTCTGGATTACCTAACTTAGCTTTTGTCTGACCCTCAAACTGTGGGTTAGGCAATTTAATAGAGATAACAGCTGTTAAACCCTCACGCACATCATCACCAGTTAAGTTGTCCTCTTTTTCTTTAAGAAGTTTGTTCTTGCGGCCGTAATTATTAATAACACGCGTTAATGCTTTTCTGAAGCCAGCCAGATGAGTTCCGCCATCAATATTGTAAACCGTGTTAGCAAAACTGTATTCTTGAACGTTTAAATCCTCAGTATATTGAAGAGCAATCTCAACATCCATATCCTTATACATGGTCGACACATAAAAAATATTGTCATGAATCACGTCGTTATTACGGGTAAGATTCTTAATGTATGCATTTAAGCCACCTTCAAAATAAAAAGTGTACGAGTCCGGAAGCGGCTCATTGCTGGCCTGCTCAAGTTTTTTACCACTGGCATCCGGCCTCAACTTAACTGATTTTTCACGCTTGTCCTTGATGACAATTTTGACACCCTTGTTTAGGTAAGCCTGTTGTCTCACGTGATCAATAATTTTTTTCCAGTTAAAATCCGTCGTATCAAAAATCTCTGGGTCAGGCTGAAAGGCAATTTTTGTACCGGTCTCGCGCGTATTGCCAGTAGATTTGATTTTGCCCTGCGCTACTCCCCGCTTGTACTCCTGCAGCCAGACCTTACCGCCTGTTTTTACCTCGGCCCGAACAAATGTCGACAAAGCGTTAACCACAGAGATTCCAACACCGTGCAAACCACCTGAGACTTTGTATCCAGAATCTTTACCGCCGAACTTTCCACCTGCGTGCAAAACGGTCATAACCGTCTCTAGCGCTGACTTTTTTGTTGCCTTGTGCTTCTCAACCGGAATTCCACGACCATTATCCTCGACTGCCACCATATTGTCGGGCAAAAGTTCAATCAAAATCTGACTAGCGTGACCAGCCATCGCTTCGTCGATCGAGTTGTCTAATACTTCCCAAATTAAATGATGTAGCCCCTCGATACCGGTTGACCCGATATACATTCCAGGACGCTTTCGAACAGGCTCTAAACCAGTCAGAACCTGAATTGATTCAGCTGTATATTTGCTACCGCTGGCTTTTTTGCCGGCGGCACCTTTTTTTGCTTTTGCTTTTGCCATATTTAGACAAGTAATTTAACAAAAAAAACCCCTTTTGGCAAGGGCTATTCTATCTTATTTTGGACTTAATTTTGGTTAGAAATGACCTTATTTTGTAGCTTTATTGAGCCAAATATTACATATTGGACGCCAAGACAAGACTGTGCTATTTAGTCACGAATCTTAACGCCTTTTTTAACTAAACTTTCAGTAATTTTTTTGGTGATTTTTTCAATTTCAGAGTCCTTAAGAGTCTTGTCCTTAGCCTGGTATGTCATATGAAAAGCCAAGCTCTTTTTGTTCTTACCAATGGATTCACCTTCAAACTTATCGAAAAGTTCTAACTTAACTAGGAGGGGTTTGCCTGCTTTTTTTATTACGCCCATGACCTCATTGACCGTCATGGATTCTTCTAAAATAAAAGATATATCTCTGACCACCGGTGGAAACTTTGGCACGGGTTTATATTGTCGATAGGCCTTAGACAAATTTATTAACTTATTAAAGTCTAAGTCGATTACCGTAACACGACGATCTATGCCAAGTCGTGACAGGGCGACTGGGTGTACTTCAGCAAGATAGCCAACATCCTCACCACTAACTGCCAGAGCAGCACTACGCCCATGATGATAAGCCTTGTTTGTAATAAACGGTTTCTTAGTTAGCTCACTTACTTCCAATCCAAAATGGAATATAATTGAGTCCAGTAGTTGAGCTAATTGATTCCAGCTACCCAAATTATCCTTTGAAGATTTATAGGACTCACCATCAACGCTGGTAACTAAAAGACGTAAGCCTTCAAAGGGATATTCTTGGCCTCTAACCATGCGATAGGTGCGACCCAGCTCATAAAAGTTCATTTCGCTAACTCCGTTTGCAATATTTTTTTTCACAGCGGCTAGGGCGTTAGGTAAAAGTGTGCTCCTCATGTAGGACTGCTCAGGTGTTGGAGGATTTTTTAGTTCTAGATATTGACGCGGATCAAATTGAAGGGCCTCAAGCTCAGGCTTACTGGCAAAACTGTAAGTTTCCATCTCTGTAAAGCCCGCTCCTCTCAAAATATTCTTGGTTTTCTTAGCTAGGTGACGAACCCGATCATAAGCCCGTGGAACCATTTGAGTTGTCGGTAACGAAAGAGGAATTTTGTCATAACCATAAAGCCTGACAATTTCTTCCACCAAGTCCGCTGGTATATTTAAGTCATTTCGATAAGACGGAGGTGTTACAAGTAAATCCTCTTGATTACCTTGGACACTCTCATTGATTATAAGATCTATGCTCTGCAGAATTCTAATTTGTTCTGACACTGCAATATCAACACCCGTCAGTTTTTTAACGATAGCAGGCTGAAACCTAATCGGTTGTCTATTAAACGGCGCTGGGTACTCATCAACTAATCTACTTGTCTGAGCCTCCTCCAGACCAGCATGCGGCATAAGCTCTACAAGCCTGGCCAAAGCTACTGTCGTGAGGTTTGGATCTACACCCCTTTCGTACCGTAATGAGGCATCCGATTGCAATTTAAGGGCTTGGGCTGTTTTTCGAACAGAAATAGAATCAAAATTAGCTGACTCGATTAGTGCATCGGTGGTCTTATCGGATATTTCACTCTCGGCACCACCCATAACGCCTGCAACGGCGACCGGGGTAGTATCGTCAGCAATCACTAGCATATCAGTTGTTAAGTCACGCTTAAGACCATCTAAGGTAGTTATTTTCTCTCCTTCTTTTGCAGGTCTGACCGTAATTTTTTGTGCTTTAAGTTTGGCTGAATCAAAAGCATGCAGCGGCTGACCCAACTCCATCATTACGTAGTTTGTGAGATCTACAAGATTATTGACTGGTCTAATACCTAAACGTTGCAATCTAATACTAAGCCATGACGGTGATGGCCCAATCGTTAAGCCCGATAGTTTTATCATGGAGTAACGCGGACTTAATCCTGGATCCATTAAATGAACGCGACTGTCATTTAAGATAGAACTAG
>CAYSXT010000037.1:0-7114 GCA_964435075.1 uncultured Candidatus Saccharibacteria bacterium | reverse complement strand
TCCAGTCGCATTCTAGTCTGTGTTAGACGGGCTGGCCAGGCCGCGGCAAAATTAGCCAAGCAGACGCCAAATATAAATGCTGGCAAGACATCCATCGATAAAATTATCCCAAAAAATGTCGAACAAGTATTAAAAATGGTTGGAGGCCAAACTAGCTCCGTAGCAAAGCATAAAGAAAAATTGCGCAAATCCATGTCAGAAAATGTCTGGTTGATACGTAACAAAAAAGGTTTAACAAAAGAGTTGGGTGTGCTCGAATCCATATTGGCTGACACACAAGATCTAAAAGTTGCTGGTAACTTTAAAGAGAACAAAGCCTGGCTCAACCTTCTAGAGTTGCGCTACATGCTCATTTGTTGCGAGGCCACCACTCGTGCTGCCCTAATGCGCAAAGAAAGTCGTGGCGCACATTATCGAGATGATTTTAAACAGCAGAAAAAAAGCTGGCGCGCTAATATTCTTTGTAAAAAAACTGATACAGGCATGGCGCTTAGTAAAAAGCCGGTAAAAATATAGATATGTTAAAAGCCTGGGTAAATTTTCCAATTAGTGGTAAAAGTCTTCCTCTTGAGTTCTGGCACGCCTACGCGGAAATAAAACGAGCGGCTGCTTTAGCCAACGCTAAAATTGGCAAGCTAGACAAGAGTCGAGCTAGAGCAATAGTCAGAGCTTGCGACGAAATCCAAAAAGGTAAATTAGATAAAAGTTTTACGATTGATGTTTTTCAGGCGGGGGCCGGGACCTCTACTAACATGCGTTTAAATGAGGTAATCGCTAGACGTGCCCACCAAATTGCTAAATTAAATATCAGCTCCAACGATCACGTTAATTTATCCCAGAGCACCAATGATACTTTTCACGCGACGACTCACCTGGTAGTGCTGGATAAAATCTTTAAGGAACTGCTGCCAACCCTGCAAACTTATCAAGAGGTCTTAAACAAAAGAATTATAGAATTCAAGGCGATCATTAAAACGGGCCACACACATCTGCAAGAAGCCGTGCCACTCACACTCGGACAGGCTTTTAGTGGTTTTAGCATTGAAAAAATTATTGCTGCACTTAAGAGCAATAAAATTGATTTACTAAGCTTACCCCTGGGTGGCACGGCGGTAGGTACTGGTCTTAATGCTGGCCCCAAGTTTTCTCAAGCCGTCTTTAAAGAACTTAATCAGCATACAAAGTATAAATTTATACAAGCTAAGAACCATTTTGCAGCCATGCAAAATCTTAGCGCAGAAGTACAAATTAGTTCACAACTAAGAAGCTTAGCCATTAGTTTTACAAAAATTGCTAACGATTTCCGCTTATTGTCCTCCGGTCCTAATGCGGGCTTTGGAGAACTTAATCTGCCCGCGGTGCAACGGGGTTCTTCAATAATGCCCGGCAAGATCAACCCTACCATCCCAGAAGTTCTTAATATGGTTTGCTTTCAGGTGATGGGGCATGACCATGTGATTAGTCAGGCATCTGCAGCTGGTCAATTGGAACTCAATGTTTTTATGCCTCTCGTTGCTCATAATTTACTCGAAGCAATTACTATTCTAACTAGGGGCGTAGCTATCTTTACTCAGCAAGCGCTTAAAGGAGTCAAACCTAATATAAAAAAGATTAAAGAAAATCTTGAAAAAAATGTCATGATTATTACGACGTTAACTTCCGAAATCGGCTACGAAAAAGCTACCGCACTAGCGCATAAAGCCTATAAAGAAAATGTACCGGTCACACGCCTGCTCAAGGATTCTGGACTGTTAAGCGATCAAAAAATTAAACAACTGCTTAACCTCAAGCGTCTCACAAATCCAAATTAAGCCCTGATCGCTCGCGCCAAGGCGGGCACAATCCGCTTATCTGACATTAGGGGTATTATTTTATTCTTTTTGGGATCAACGAGCTTGGCCAGAGCTTGCGCAACGTGTACCAGTTGAGTGATATTAAATTTACTGATGCGAGCATCTAATATACCTCGCATGATACCCGGAAACGCCAAGCTATTGTTAACCTGATTTTGAAAATCAGAGCGACCGGTCGCGGCAATATAGGCGCCTGCGGAAAGCGCTTCTAGAGGCTTTATTTCAGGCTCAGGATTTGTTAGAGCAAACACTATGCCCTTAGGGGCCATCTTTTGTACTAATCGCCCGTTTAAGAGATTGGCTTGCCCACTCACACCGATAAATACATCCGCATCAATCAATGCATCTGTTAAACCTCCTTTTAAGCTGTTTAAATTAGTGTTTTGCGTAAAATATTTCTTGTACGGAGCCAGGTGAGTACGGCCTTTGTAGATGATGCCCTTCGAGTCCAGTACAATGATATGTTTTGCCCCGGCAGCCAACAATAACTTAGTTATACCCGTACCCGCGGCCCCTGCTCCAGCAATAACTATCCTTACTTGTTCAAGTTTTTTTTGAACAAGCTTCAAGGCATTGGTTAACCCAGCTAGGGCAACAACACCTGTGCCATACTGATCGTCATGCAGTACTGGTATCGTTAACTTTTTTTCCAGCATCTCCCCCACTTCAAAACATTTAGGACATTCTATATCTTCTAAATTAATGGCACCAAAAAAAGGTGAAATATTATCGACGGTCCGCACTATCTCTTGAGGGTCTTGAGTTTTGAGAGCTATAGGGATCGCATCGATATTCGCGAAATGATGGTATAACAAAGCCTTGCCTTCCATGACTGGCAAAGAAGCACGGGCACCGATATTGCCAAGACCCAAGACTCTGGTGCCATCCGTAACAACCGCTACTGTATTCCACTTTCTAGTCAGGTCATAAACGAGAGATGGTTTTTTTGCTATCGCCAGTGAAGCTTGAGCCACGCCAGGCGTGTATAACCAAGCTAGACTTTTTTGATCAACTTTAGTCGTAGCGGTGATAGCAATCTTGCCGCGAATTTTTTTATGTTGTTGGATTGGATCCATACTCTCCCCTTAAGTAACGGTTATATAAACTACCTCTCTTGCAGAGACTGTAGCATATAGTGAGCATACCAGGCAGACCAATCTGGATCAGTTTGACCTTTTTTTGACTCAAAAGTTTTGTGGGCTTGCTCGGTCCGCTGAAGCAAATCAGCTAACTCTTTCTCGCTGAGTTCAGCTAACATTCTTCTAGCTGATGATCGATATTAATCAAGCTACGCAGGGTGTTAAAGCGCATTTCCTCTACGGTTTTATTTATCGAGCCAAACTCTTTTTTAGGCGGGAACATCTTTTGGATATACGCAACAATTTTATCCGTGTCACCGGACTTAAAATTATTGGCTTCATCAACAAAAAAAGGAACACCGCTTTGTTGGGTAACTTTATTTAGTTCGTTACGCTGGGATTTGTCGCGCGGCACTGGAACTGCCAGATATTTTACGCCGCTATCATTAAGGACTTTCCTAACCCGATGACAATAAGGGCACTCTTCAATTTGATAAAGAATAGGAACATTATTTTTCATGGCTTAATCTCAACTCCTTTCCAGAAAGCTACATAATCTTTTAAATAAGTGGCCTTGGGCAAGGGATCTGGATAAAACCAAGCAGCATCAGGATTAGTCTGTCCGTCAACAACCACATCAAAGTAGCTAGCCTCTCCTTTCCAGGGGCAAGTACTACTCATTTTACTTTTTTGCAATAAATCCTTGTTAATAGATTCAGGAGGAAAATAATAGTTGCCTTCTACTTCTAAGGTCTTATCGCTCTCGGCTATTACTTGTCCTTTCCAGATAGCTTTCATATATTTATGATAAACCTTACAGTCAATACAAACAACACTTGCTAAACAGTTCTGGCCTAGAGTTACCTATAAAAAAAGCCGATTGTCCTCCACAACCGGCTATGATGTTTTAACTCTTTTTACTTTTTAGTCTGATAGACCTTCCACGCGTTAACAAAATTGAGTAGCGCTTCCGTCCGAGTTGGGTGCAAAAAATCGTACTTTTCCGCAATCTGATCAAGACAGTCATGATTCATGATCATGGTATGCACTAAATGAATCTCAGAATCCGCGCCTGGCGCAACGATTTGCGATCCTAGGATCTCACCGGTTGTACGATCCGCCACAATTTTCCAAGTGCCATGCTTGACTCCCTGCGCGATGTAGCGACCAACCGTTGAAAGATCCAACACATGAGTCCACACTTTGATCCGCTCCTGCTGAGCGCGCTGTTCAGTAAGACCCGTCATAGCAAAGGCTGGTTCTACATAAATAGCTTGGAGATTGCGACTATAATCAACCCGTGCTCGATTTGTCCCCCGTGCCGCATTAACGCCAGCAACCTGACCTTCGCGGTTGGCTACGTGCAATAACATGGGACTACCCGCGACATCACCCGCACAGTAAACACGTGCTAGAGAAGTCTGCATATCATCACCATGACATAGGCTACCATCTGCATTAATCTTAATGTCAGTATGTTTGAGACCCTCAGGTAGCCGAGCTCGACGGCCCAGCGCCACAAGCAATGCGTCAAACTTTTCTGTTAATTTACCTCGCTCCCGCGTATGCGTGGAGATTGTAATCTTGCCATTAAAGCTGATACTTTTAAGTTCCGCCCCGACATTGATATCTAATCCAGCGGTCCTCTGGAGTGCTTTAAATAAGACTTGGCCTACCTGCTTATCCCAACGATGTAGCAAGGGTCGGCGACTAAAAAGTTTTACGCGCGCACCTTTGAGAGCCGCTTGCTGTGAAAGTTCCAAACCAATTACTCCTCCACCAATAACCGCGAGCCGCTCAGGCATTTTTTCTAAACGCAGAAAGGCATCGCTTGTTAGATAAGGTACCGCGGTAATGCCCGGCAACTGACTGTCAGTTGGTAAAATTACTTGGGAACCAGTCGCGATAATAATGGCATCTGTCTTAAACGGACAACCATTGACGATAGGGGTCCCATCCGCGTCAAAAATAACCGAACCGTCGATGCGTTTAAAAGGCTGATCAGCGGCGTGCGTTAAGCGTGCTCTTTTGTAGCGCTTGTCTAGCGCTTTTTCGTGTTTTGTCAAAAAGGGCCAATCGATCGCGCCCACAGTCAGATCTCTTACAAAACCTGAAGAAGAAGCGTGTTTAAGGCCAGCCAAAACCGCGCTAGATTCGTGACGCACAATCTTTGGCATACAACCCCGTTCGACACAAAACGACGCCCAGGACGTTGATTCCACTGCAGTTACCACGGCACCTAATTTGTGAGCAGCCTTAGCCGCCCGTAAACCGGCCGAGCCACCTGCTCCGATAACTAGTACTTTTCGAGCCATTTGTCTCTCCTCTACTAATCTTTTTCTATTCAATTACTTAAAGAACAACCTATCAATTCAGCTACATTATCATCCTACAACTCTTGTCAAGTCTTTATTAAAAAAATTATAAAAAGACCTAATTCAGGGTCTGATTTGATATCACATCATTAATTACAGGAGTCGATGACGGCCTGCCTTGTTCTAAAAAACAAAATCATCATCAACATCAAACTGAGCAGCATTTACGCTCGCTATGTATTGTTTAACAAATGTAATCCTTACTAAAAGCCCTTTTAGGGGCCCAAGGCTTGACAAAATAAGTATTTTCTGCTATATTGTTTGGACGCTATTTTTGGTTTTCAAGTGTTCCTTAAATTAAACAAAGAAAGAAGGATACTCGAATGAGGTTATTTAAAGAAATCCATGCAATCTATTTCGCCATGTTGTTGACTGTTGTGGCCCTTTTGTATGTTATTGTGATTGGCATGCTGCGTAGTTGCGGTCCTGCACCGAAGGAAAGACTAAAGGATTCCGGAATTTTTGGTGAGCACTCTCTTGTTAGGATCGAGAGCTTCGGTGCCGTACAAGATTCAGTTTCCGGGAGCTTCTTTCTGGGGACAGGCTCGGTAAATGGCTCGTCTAGTTCTGAGTTTAAAATTCAGTTCTTTTGGAGCCCCAAGCCTGGTGAAATCATAGCCACGGCATTACCTTCAAGCCAGTTCCGTTTTATTGTCGATGACGGTCAAGATACGCCAACGATTGAATTCGTTTTTAACGATTCCTGGTTGAACCGCAAAACATATAAAGACTATGGCAACCGCGGAAAATACCCCAACCTGAATGAATTCTTGCTTTCCAGTGATATGGCACTCGCAAGAGTCAGAATATCCAGGTCCGCTCTGGAGGAAGAAGTTTATCTTCCTAAGATCAAGTAATACAAAAAGGACTAAGCAGACCAACTGCTTCCGCCAATATACTGAAAAGTTGAGGCGGTTTTTTCTTTCCCAAATAAAATTTCAAAAGGGCTTAATTAAAATGTCCAACTTATTTGTTTGGCGTTCCTTTTTGTGCTTCAGAGTCTTTTTTTAAATATTGCAGCTCCTGCCTTTCAACATTTTTAATTTTTTTCATTTCTTCTAATTCCAAATGTCTTGCATGTCCTGCAGAACCATATGTGGCCACGACATAGGGCACCAAGTATGTTAGCAGTATCTGAAAAATGATTGAAGCAGTTAAAGTGCCATTTAGTATGGCATCATAATGATTTACTAGCGCAAGCACCGTTCCAACTATTAAGGCAACTTTCACAGCACGTGTTACTGTTAATTTATGCTTTGCATGCTTTAAAAATATCTTCATAGGTATCAATTATTTCATAGGATTAATGACATTTCCATTGTAGACGCCGTAACCCAACTACACATAACGTTTCGGGATATGAGAGGTTTCATACACTACCCTAGTTTTATCAGTTAGAGTGCGCGAAATTTGGGCGTGCGCTAAGGATTCATCTTAACGTATGCTTGTATATCCTCCCTCCACTCCGTTCCTCGAAAAGACTATTTGCCATAATTGGTTATTTCTTGCTCGAAAGGTACCCGCACTGATAAGAAGATAATACTTCCACATCCTATAAAAACGCTGATCATAGACACCCTTTAACTTTTTCCAGTTAGTATTAAAGTTTTTAAACCATGCCATCAATGTTTTATCATAATCTGTGCCAAAGTTATGCCAATCTTCAAGTACAAATAATCCTTCTGTAGCAGAAGTAAGTTGTTTTGCAGAAGGGATCATTGAGTCTGGGAAAATATATTTCTCAATCCAAGCATCTGTTGAATAGACAGATTTATTCCCTCCGATTGTATGTAATAAGAAAAGTCCA
>CAYSXT010000036.1:0-7219 GCA_964435075.1 uncultured Candidatus Saccharibacteria bacterium | reverse complement strand
TGGCTCCGGGGGTGGGATTCGAACCCACGACCAATTGATTACATCGACCCGTTAATTTCAAAACGGAATGGACTATATCTTCATCCACGACTTTACGTTTGGATGCGGGGCGCTTCATTCAATCATCAAGATTGAACTACTCCTAAAAAGGATAGTCTCTGAACCTTCCCATCTAACAAAGTTAGAAGAGCTTGGCTGCGGATTACCTTATCGTTTAAGACTTAGGCTTCCCGTCAATTCACCCCGAGTTACAACCGCCGTTTCTGGCGGAAGCTGCACTATGCCTGCATAAATGCGGGCCTGTAATCATTTAATGTACAGTCAACTGCTCTACCGCTGAGCTACCCCGGAACAATTTACTGATCAGCCGACTCTGATGAGTCTAAGGCTTTGAGCGCATAATATCAATAGCGGTCTTTTCGTTCTTTTTCTTTAGTTCAATCTTATACATAGGTGGTTTATAATGCCCTCTTTGCTTTAATAAGCGCACAAATTCCGGCGTAACCTTACCCACCATGAGCTCATTAAGCAAAGCAACAATCGCCGAGGCTGCGAAGTGCTGCTGATAACGCGGACTTTTGTACATGGTCTTTATTTTGGATACAATCTCTTTTTGTTCTTCATCTGATAAGGTTTTTCGCTTATATTCGTCGCGCCAAATATGATCAAATATCTGTGCTCCAAAAACCTCAGGAATCCATTCTTCGATCTTTTGAATCCCCCTAAAATAGACAACGTCGCGCAGATTCACGTTTTTTGGAATGCGACGACCATCCGTAAGTCTAATTAAACGCCTCAGCGCCTCAAACGTCTCATCCATTAAACCAAAGGCGCCAAGTATGTCGTATATCTCTTGCCAGGTATAAGTAGAGCGCTCATCAGTTGGGGAATTATTTTTTAGCGCCAAAGACGCTCCATAATAACGCAGAGCCTGAACCATTCGGCGTTGCGCTAACAAGCCGGGCAAAGATAATCTCTCCAGTATAGCCGCTAAGCCCTCTTCTATATCTAAAAAGCGGCTTACACCAGCAGTCAGTAACGCAAATTCACTTGCGCGACCAGACTCGGCCCTTAGTACGTGGAACATCTCATGCACCGGCAAAGTAGATAGTACCTCCTCCTTAGTGAATACAACCGGGTCGCCTTTTAATTTTCTTAATAAAACTAGCCGCTTTAAAGTTAATACTGCTGAAGCCGCACTGGCAGTTGGCGTCACCTCAACTAGCCATCCTTTTTTCACTGGATCACCTGGTTTTCTCAAGGGAATTCCAATCTCCCTAAATGTTTTTTCTAGAATTTTCTTGGCCTCTGTCGCTCGGACAGTCGGCTTGCTAGATTTTAGCTCAAGATAAGCCTGACCACTCTCATGTACCGCCTCCAAAAGATATCTAATTAAGCGAGATGATAATACTAGCCTATCGTGCTCTTTTTTTTCGGCTTTCTCTATAATCGCTACAAGTTCTTTTTTTACCTCTTTGCCATTTAGCCCGACTTTAATGTTGCCAACCTGGGAGATAATTTTTTTTATCTTGCCGTTCTTAAAATATTTTTTTAAACCACTTAAAAAAAGCTCTTTAACTTTGGTGGTGTAGTGAATTTTTTGCAAAGCTTTGTCCTGAAACTGATTGAGATTCTTAAACGCTTGCGCCTCATAGCGGAGTACATAATGACCAAAATCAGGCCGACAGACACTGGTCTCTTCTAAACAAGTGACCCTATAAAACTCATATAAGTCATTAATGACTTGAGGCGTGCCGCGATTCATAAGAACATTAAGGTACCTGGTTCCCGCTGAGTACTCTTGAAGAACAAAAAGAGGAATAGCCTTGGTTGACGCCAAGATGTCTTGGTATTGACCAGCCCAGTCAGGTTTATCGATAAATTGACGAATACTTGTACTCAGATCTTCTGTTGCCTTTATCGAAAGATTTTTTTTAATAAAGACAGCTGCTTTTATTTGTTGAGCTTTAGAGTTATTAGGATCACTAAAGTCGACTGACTTAAAAAATACGTGCAGCCGATCAAGCTGTCGCAGCTTACTATTTTGGCTTTTAGCAGCATTGAATGCCTCGAGTTCGGACTGCATCTCGCGCAAAAATGTCTCGTACTCCCACCTTAATGGCACAAGCTTAACTTTATTAATCTCACTGGCCATTTTACCAACTTGTTTGATCAGTGCAGCATCACTAGTCTCTTTACGGAGCAAAATAACGAGTGGCTTAATTTTGCTCGAGAGTTGCATGGCCCTCAGATAATATACTGCGGCATCTTTGTTTTTCTCAAATCTTAAAGAGGCAATTAGCTCCCTGGCTAAGCGCATAGCCAGTAAATAGGGTCTAAAGTCATCGAGGGCGGCTATATAATTCTTTTGTAATGAAATAGTTTTTTTTAGCTCACCATCATGACCTTGATCAAAATATTCAATTTTATTTTTTGCCAAAAACTCGTCGGCGCGACCCTGTAAAAAAGCCTGCTCTAATTTTGCTGTATACTCCTCAGTAAAATTTCCTCCGCCTCGCCAGACCTCAGTTATCTCTGGACCTTTAGTCGTAGGCTTACCATCAACCATGCGAACATTGTTAATAAAATATTTAAGCTTGGCATCTGGTTGAGATACTGCCGGTTTTACTTTTGGATTACGCCTGTAAACTAATTTTCCTTCTAAAAAAGATAAGCCTGCTCTAAAAAGTTTACGAACATCCTCGCGTGGTATGGGGAGTTTGAATAATACGAATTTCATCCTTTAAGTCTGCCGGCTAGAAATCCTTGAGTACTCTGACTTTGTCGTGCTGCTTAATTTTCTCAAGTGCTTTAGCCTCAATCTGGCGAATACGCTCACGGGTTACACCAAACTCTCGGCCAACTTCCTCTAGTGTGTGCTGCACGCCATCCACCAAACCAAAACGCATTTCCAAAATCTTTTGCTCGCGTGGAAGCAAATACTTCATGACGTCTTTGACGTAGCCCTTTAGTAGCTTTTGAGCAGCTGACTCGCTAGGTGAAATTGTTTTAGTATCCTCAATGAACTCACCCAAAACGCTGTCATCCTCATCAGCACCTACTGACTTCTCAAGCGAAACGGTATCCTGATTAATCTTAATAATATGACGAACCTTATCTAGCGGCATATCCATCTCAGAAGCTATTTCTTCAGGCAAAGGCTCACGACCTAAAATTTGTACTAAGCGTCGCTCAGTTTGAACAAATTTATTAATCGTCTCCACCATGTGAACCGGGATTCTAATGGTACGTGATTGATCAGCCAAAGCTCGGGTAACTGCTTGTCGAATCCACCAAGTAGCATATGTTGAGAATTTATAACCTTTACGGTAATCAAACTTTTGAACTGCCCTAAAGAGACCAAGGTTTCCCTCCTGAATTAAATCAAGCAAAGTCAAACCACCCCGGCCTGAATATTTCTTGGCAATAGAAACAACAAGCCTTAGGTTGGCCTCGATTAAACGTTGCTTTGCTGAAGCGTCACCCCGTTCCATACGCTTAGCCAAATCAATCTCCTGCTGCCGATTAAGCAAAGGCACACGACCGATCTCTCTTAAATACATTTGAACAGAGTCTGCAGACAGAGCACTAATATCAATTCGCTTATCATCCGCTTTTGCCGCTGCTGCTGCTGCTTTTTTCTCTTTTTTAGTCTTAGCTTTTTCTTTCTTTGCGGCTATTTTTTCTTGCATCTTAGTTGGCTTTACTTGCAAGAAACCACCCTTCATCTCTAATAATTCCAGACCAATTTGATCCAAACTATCGTAAAAATTCTCTAGGCCCTCGAGCCAGCGCTCCGGTTGTGGCAAAGCGTGAAGAATTTCAGATTCAGTAATAAAACCTTTTTGCTGAGCAATCTGGAGTAACTTGTCATATTCAACCTGATAAACCTCTTGCTCAGCTTTATTGAGCTTTTTTAGCGCAACCGATTTTCTTTGTTTTTTCTTAGTTGATTTACCAGAATACCTTCCAGAACGCTTAGTCTTGGACGCCTTGGACTTCTTAGTAGGAGTTGATTTACGTGTGCTCTTAGTTTTTGCCCTTAATGAAGCTTTAGTAGCCTTTTTTGGCCCTTTTGAGCGACGTTTCACTTCCCGAGCGCTAGTCCGCTTGGCTTTTTTCTTTTGTTTACTTTTCGCCATTAAATATTGAAAAAATTATACCACATATAGGCCGCTTTGGGGCCGTTTGTTTTATTCCTCTAATCTAGCAAGTTCTTGAGACTTTTGCACAAATTCTTTTTGAATATCGTTAGTGACCCTAGAATCCGTCGCTCCCTCATACCCATCTTTGACAGCGCGGGCATGCAAATCAGTTAACTCTTTCTTTAGACTATCTCTTAAGACAATCTTAAGCAGCTGCTTGATTTCGTCGGCCGGCGTCACGTCGTCAGAAGTTTGATCTAAAAGAAACAATTCTTTATTAACTTGGGTTAGTAGTTCACTATGATCGACCTCTAGTTTTTGCATAATTTGCGAACCAGGCATGTCACTTCCAAGTAACTTAATGAGATCTTTAATCTCAGTAGAAGAGATAATTTTAAAAGACTTCAATAGCGTTGAATCAATACTGGATTTTTTTGTCTGACTAATTTTTAAAGCAAAAAGACGCGCCAGGCGATGGGTCAGTGGATTGAGCGGCTTTGGGCTACGAGTAGCTGTCTGCTTAGTCTGTTGGCTGGTCTGCTGGTTTGCCTGGCGCTGATTACTACTATTAGTGGCCCCACTCTTTTTCTTCTGAATAGCACTTCTTAAAACCTCCTCGCTGACATTTACCATCGTACTTAATTTTTGGAGGTAGTGGCTTTGTTCTATCTCATCCTGCAAACGCGCAATCTCCGGCAAAACAGCCCGCGCTATATTTTTTTTAGTTTCAACCTTAGCAAGGTCGCGACCTTCAGATGATTGCCGTAAATAATAATCAATAATACCCTCGCTATCATTAATCGCCTGACCCCAGGCTTTTGGTTTTGTGCGACACAGATCATCCGGATCAACTCCTTGAGGCATTTTTGCAATCTTAACATTGAGGCCAGTTGTAAGCGCCAAGTCGATCCCCTTTTTAGTCGCAGAGGCCCCGGCTACATCAACATCAAAAGCTAAAACCAAGTTATTTGTATAACGCTTTAGCAACTCTAAGTGCGACGCCGTAAGCGCCGTACCACTCGTCGCAATGACATTTTTAACTCCCACACGATGTGAGGACACCACGTCCATCTGACCCTCTACTAATATAACGAAATCTCTCTTGCGTATCTCGCTCTTAGCTAAGTTTAGGGCATATAAGTAATTGCTTTTCCGAAATATGTCAGTCTCTGGTGAATTAATATACTTTCCCATTTTTTCTTCCGGATCCATGGCTCTGCCGGAAAAACCAACTACGCGTCCTACTACATCAACTAAAGGAAACATAAGTCTATTTCTAAATCGATCATAAACACCTTGTTTAGGAGGCTGTCTTTTAATGACAACTCCCGCGGCCACCATCTCTATCTCCTTATAGCCTCGCTTTACTAGTAGTTTGCTCAAGCCTTCCCAATCGTCAGGGGCTAGTCCAACCTTAAAAGTGTCACGAGTGAGGTCGTCTACTTTTCTTTTTATTAATTCGGCTTGTGCTTTTTTAGCAGCCTCAGATTTTTCCAAAAGTTTTTTTTGATAGAACTCAGCGGCAAGCTCGTTAATCTCGTAAAGTCGAGCTTTTTTATTTGTTCTCTCCTTATCACCTCGATACTGCGGAAGCGCAACACCTGCTTTTTTTGCTAAATGCTTTAGGGCCTCTTTAAACTCTAATCCCTCCATCTCCATTAAGAAGCTGAAAATGTCACCACCCCTATCACAACCAAAACAATGCCAAGACTTACGCTCAGGACTAACCATAAACGAGGGAGTTTTTTCAGCATGAAAAGGACAAGGAGCTTTAAAATTTATACCAGCCCGGGTAAGCGTTAAATATTCGCCAATAAAAACCTCAATCGGCAATCTATCCTTTATATCTTGTACTGCGTTATCTGGATTTGGCATGTGACTGGTTAGAATACTAGCAAATTGCCATTTACTCAATCTTAAAGTAATACGCAGAGAGCTTAATAACCTGTGGATTTTTCACATATTGTTCTCAGAAAGTATGCTATTATTAATATTACGTTGCCCATGAGTTGTGGGCTTTTTTTGTCCGTAAAGTCACTTAAGTCTCTAATGATAGGCAAAAACCAATGGATGCAGTAAGAGGAGCCTTATTACTGATTATTTTAATTATCGTGGTTGTTTTCACGGTAATTCAGGGGCAAGAACTTATTGGTAAAAACCCCTACGAAAAATATGTTTTGCCGGCCTCAGTAGCAATTGCCTTTGAGGAACATCAGGATGGACACTCGATTTCCTACCAGGGTCGTGATGGCTATACGGTTTTGCAACTACTGCAAAGAGCTACCGACGTTCAAACCTTTGAAACAAATGCTGATTGGATTTACTCCATCAATGATTTTGCAGTTGGACCAGGAGGTAATTGGACCTATACAATCAATGGAGAACAGTTTGCTGCTCCACCTGGTCAAATCAGAACCAGCTCGGGTGACTCTATTGTTTGGACCTTTGGTCCGGTTTCGCCTTAGACCGGCTTAAAGCTCCTTAAGAATCGGCTTTAAGCTCGGCTTAGGTCGTAAGTGCTGACGAGATTTTCTTAATGAGCCCAGATAATGGGACCATACTTGGCTCTTCTGTTGTGCGGGCTTTAACCTCCGCTGCTTTGTCGGCGAGGCTTTTTTTCGAGACAAGCACTCTAAATGTTATACCAATGAGATCGGCGTCATTTAGTTTTTCGCCTGCACTGGCCTCAAGTCGATCGTCCCATAAAATCTCGATCTCTTTTTCTTTAAATAAATTATAAAGACGCTCGGCCTCGTCAATAACTTCTTTGTCTTTACCCAGTGAAACTAAGTGCACTTGGGCTGGTGCTACAGATTCCGGCCAAACCATTCCGTCCTTATCATGCAGCACCTCTACTAAAGTACCCATTACTCTTGAGGGACCAATCCCATAGCTAGCCATCTCTACAAACTGATCCTTGCCAGTTTTGTCTTTATATTTAAATCCAAGAGCTTCAGAAAAACGAGTTCCTAGCTTAAAGATGTTGCCAACCTCTATCGCCTTTTTTTCAACAATTTTTTTGGCATTACATTCGGGGCAAGTCTTATGCTCTGCCAATATCTTATGAACTATCG
>CAYSXT010000035.1:3925-7288 GCA_964435075.1 uncultured Candidatus Saccharibacteria bacterium | reverse complement strand
TGCTGGGGCCTAAGCGCTCAATTGAATCCTGAAAATATTTATCGCTATCCCCTGAAAATTTACTATTCCACCAGTAAGAAATGTTTGCACTGAGCGCAGAGTAATTTGCCGCAGCAAAGATTAATACAAAAAGGACTGCGAATACCCCAATAAACTCAAATAATAATAGTAATTTCTTTCTCTTTTTTGGCGGTTTCATGTGGACGTAAATTATTATACCTGAAGAGTCTTAATTATTGATAAATAAAAAACCCCGGCTAAACCGGGGTTTTGTTTCTTAAGTTTAAGAACTTATTTAAGCTCTACTGTGGCACCAACTTCTTCAAGCTTTTTCTTAAGCTCTTCTGCCTCTTCGGCTTTTACATTTTCTTTCAAAACCTTTGGAGCGCCGTCGACCATATCTTTAGCATCCTTTAGACCCTTGCCAGTAATTTCTCTTACCAGCTTAATGACCTGTATTTTTTGGTCACCAGCCTCCTTAAGCTCAATATTGAATTCTGACTTTTCTTCCGCAGCACCTGCTTCGCCACCTGCTGCTGGAGCTGCCATAGCGGCTACTGGAGCAGCAGCGGAAACGCCAAATTTGTCCTCTAGAACTTTTACTAGTTCAGATAGCTCTAAAACACTCATCTTTTCGATTTGCTCGACAAGCGTCTTAAAGTTCTCAGGAACTTCTACTTCTTTTTTTTCTTCTGTTGCTGCTTCTGCAGCCTTTGTGTCTTTTGTATCGTCTGCCATTTTATTGTTTATTAATTATTTAAGATTTAGCGTCACGAATAGCCGTTAAAACATTTACCAATCCTCGTTGGGTTCCGGCTAAGACCCTAACGAAGCTACTTATAGGTGCGGCAATTGTACCCACTACCGTACCGATCATTACATCCCTGCTTGGCATTGCTGCCAGTTGAGTTAATTGTTCTATCGTTACAGCTTTTTTATCAATGGCTCCCGCTATCAACTCCAAATTTTTATTAGTCTTAGCATACTCGACAACCAGTTTAGCAGGTGCTACTTCATCACCCCCTGTTACTAGAGCTAAAGGCTTTTTAATATCCTTAGCTTTTAAATCCTCAACCTTTGCGTCCTTCATGGCAATATCTAACAAAGTATTTTTAAGAACCCTCATAGATACGCCTTCTTCACGCATTTTTGCTCTAAGTTCTTGGAGTTCTTCCACGCTCATACCCTGATAACCCACCAATAATTGTTCTTTGGAACCATCTATATCTTGCGAAGCGGCCTTAACTAGATCTTGTTTTGCTTTTTTTGTAATTGCCATAATTTTACTTTAAAAAAATCCTACTTTCCGTAGGACTGCAAACACTCAAAAATTGAGCGATTTTTGCATCCTCGTCGGGAAATTAAGGTCCTTTTCATAAGATTCGGACCACCCGATTTCTACGGAATATGTAAAAAACATACTAATCTTTAGGGTATTTATTGTCAATAAAAAAAGAGGCCAGCACTCCTTAGATAGAATATCTTTCGATATAATCTTCGGAGTGCTGGCCGTGGGCAGATGTCTGTTAGTCGTCGATCCAGGTTTCTGGGTCGTCGTTCGGAGTGAAACCACGCGGAAGGTGCTCTGACACCCGCAGCAACTCGTCAGCCTCATCAGGGTCAAATATATGCAGACCTGACTCGTCGATTTTAGCCACTATGCGAGCATCATTTCCGTTGAAACTAGCGATCTCGTGACCGAGATTATTGCCGAAGGAGTCCCGGACCGCCATGTTCTCTGCGATCCGCGCCCTACTCTCCTGATCCAGAGCCTGCTGCTCATGGTAGAACCGCTCCTCTGCTCCGGACTGTGCGTGCCGGTCATGACCACTAATCTTGAGCGCTGAGTGTAATTCACGACGTGGGTTTTTCAGTTTCATGGTTATTGCCATCCCCCTAGTATTCGAAAAAGGAACACAACGACAGAATTATCGATGCGAAGAATATTATATATTTTTTTTCTAAACTGTCAATCGCAGACTACAAGTTTAAATATTTTGCTACGTTTTGATTATGTTCTTCTAAGGTTTCCGCAAAGATAGTATCGCCTGTTTCGGGGTCACTCACAAAATAGAAAAAGTTGGTCTCAGCAGGTTCAAGCACTGCCGTTAGTGAAGAAAGCCCTGGTGAGTTTATCGGGCCTGGTGGCAGTCCGACAATCTGATAAGTATTATAGGGATCATCAATAGCAATGTCGTCTAAATTAAAATCGATAGTATCTTCGCCAGTAATGTAAGCCAAAGTGGAGTCAGCCCGCAACGGCATGTCAATCGCCAAACGATTAAAGAACACACTAGCAACAACCTTGCGGTCAGCATCATCTGGAACCTCACCCTCAACTAGAGAGGCTAAAGTAACTACTTCGTAAACACTTAAATCACTTTTCTCAAATAAATCCAAAAGTGGTTCGATCCGAGCCTCAAAGTTATCCAGCATTTTTGTAATTACATCAGTCGCTGTCGCGTCTGCGGCAAAATAATAAGTATCCGGAAAAAGAAACCCCTCGAGACTCGCCTCTACTGGTAAGCTTCGTAGAAATGAGTATTCATATGGCTGATTTGCGGCCTCAGTAAATTCCTCAGCTGTGACCACGCCGGCCTCTTCCATGATTTCAGCTACTTCACTCAATTTTAGACCCTCGGGGATCGTAACCTTTGTCTCTTTTGTAAATCCCTGTTTTAAAACATCAACGATGTCTCTTGGTGATTGTGCAGCTGATATTTCAAATGTTCCAGCTTGGAGTTGTCCTCTAGCTCTCCCGAGTAGGACTGCAAACTTAAATGACCTAGCATGGTCAATGAGCCCCTCTTGCTCCAATAGATTAGCGATGCCGTCTGTATCTAGACCCTCCTCGATTTCCAAGGTTATGGCTTCAGCTGACTCGTCTTTAGGCGAAAAACTTAGTCCCACCTCTCTTATTGCAACTAAAGCTAGTAAGAGCGCAATCAATAATAGGACAATAGGTATGATCCAGCGCATCCTACTGCGACCGGCATAGCTCTCTATTGCTCTGGCTTTGGAAATACTCATAGCTCTCGACTAAAAATAGCAGATTTGTTAGCTTATGCTACTAATTTAATAAACAATGATTACACAAAATTCAAAGGGGCAGATTATATTACCGCCTGTTTATCATGAAGAGCTAGTGCCTCGTAGTGATACAAAGGTACCCAGTGCTGCCACAGCCGCTTATTCTGAGGATTTGAACGTTTCGGCCGGTATTGTTGCCCTTATTTTGCTTGTAATCTTAGTTTTGACTACAATCCTGTACTACCGCAATTCAATTAAAGGCTACAAAAATACGCCCGAAAAGAAATTTGTTGATGATATTAATGACGATCCGCGCTTAACCACAAAGCTTAA
>CAYSXT010000035.1:0-3825 GCA_964435075.1 uncultured Candidatus Saccharibacteria bacterium | reverse complement strand
TTAAAAGCTAAACTACTTTCCAAAGCGTCTCTGTCTTTTTTGGTAGTCCTTTATAGCTATCTCAAAGTCTTTTTCTTTGAACTCGGGCCAGTTTCTTTTCGTAAAATAAAGTTCACTGTAACTAGATTGCCAGAGTAAAAAACCTGAGAGTCGCCGTTCTCCCCCCGTCCTAATAATTAGATCCGGATCTTTTAATCCCGCTGTATCCAAATACTTAGCAAACTCCTCCTCCGTAAGCTTTACTGCCTTGGAACCTTTTTTAATTATTTTTTTTACCGCCCTGACAATCTCTGAACGTCCGCCGTAATCAATTGCCAAGTTTAGAATAAAGCTGTTATTTCTTTTGGAAACACGCATTAAATCTCGCAGAGCTTTTCTGACTGATATTGGCAAGCGTTTAAGATCACCAATTGTCCTAAATTGGATATTATTTTTTAGAATTTCCATTTTTTCTTGAACCGCAAAACGATAGATAAGTTTCATCAGATATGCGACTTCTTTTTTAGTTCGTTTCCAGTTCTCAGTCGAGAAGACATAAATAGTAAGATTCTTGACGCCCATATCTTGCGCCTTACGCAAAATACGCTTTAAATTATCGACACCTTCTTTGTGCCCCTGCTGTACAGTTAGTCCCCTTTTTTTGGCCCAGCGACGATTACCATCGATAATTATACCTATGTGCTCCGGTACTTCTTTTATTGAGGTTGACATGCTGGCAATGCTAGAGATAAAGATCTTTGTCGTCAACAGACACCAAAAAACGGCCAACCATTAAATCATATAGGCCTTCAACCAAGGGACGGTCATCCGTAGCAATTAAACGTCTAATAGGCTCATCCGTTATTGGCTTAGCTATTTTCTCAAACTGTTCACTCAGGGTCTCAAGATCCTCAATTTTATTTTGTTTTTGCATTGCTTTTGGATCCAACTCTGACATTGAGGCATAAAAATGAACATTAAAGGTATTAGGTATCGGGACGGCTAAAACATGGGGAAACACCGATCTAATAGTCGATGCCATTTTTTTGTAGACTAGTGATTCGGTATCGGTGACATTTAGATTAGCCACTAATATGCCACCTGGTAATAACTTATCACGAGCCTCTTTGAAGAATTCTTGAGATGAGAGGTGTGGCGGAATATAAAGTTGGCGAAAAGCATCTAAAAGAATTATATCGTAAGGTTGCTGACGTTGAGATAGCCAAACCCTACCATCCCCTACTTCTGCCCTTAAAGAGGGCACCTCTTTATTAGTAAGGCCAAAGTATTGCTGAGCCAACTCAATAGTTTTTTTATCAATTTCTACTCCATCTATCTGGAGCTGGTGGGGATCTTCACCCTTAGGCCCATAGTAATGCTCAAGCTGCCTAGCCGTCGTACCACCTGCTAGGCCAATGAGGCCGATGCGTAGCTTACCTAAATGACTCAGGTTATCTAGCAATGCAGGAGTAGCTGACATCCATTCAAAATTAAAACCTGTTAAATAATCAGCAGGATTGTAAATACTATGGGTACCAAAACCTTCGTCTTGTAATAATTTTCTTGTTCCATCTGGCTGCTCCATAACTCGAAGATATTCGATGGGCGTCTCAGCCTCAGCAATAATACTTTTATCTCGAGTATAATATCCGGGCTTTAGTATAAGTGCGAACAAAAGTATCATCGCGCCTGGTAAAGCCCATTTAATTTTCCCCAGTCCGATCGCAGCAGTTAACCCCATCAAGCCAGCAAATATAAGAATTGAAATCTTACTTCCAATCAGGGGAACCGTAATCCACGTAGGAATAAATGTACCCAAAAGACTCCCTATGGTTGACCAAGCATAAATGTTTCCTGCGATTCTGCCTGTTGTCGCTAATTGCTTATTAGCGAGTTTTATTAGCCATGGTGAGATCATGCCCAGCATTACAAAAGGAATAAAGAATATGGCAAATCCACCAAGCAGACTCAGGGCTATTAGGGTCCAGTCGAGGCCACCTATATGTTCTCTTAAAAAAGAGAAGAGCGGCGGCGCGCCAAACGGGATCAAAGCCAATATGACAGCCGCGAAAATCATTAATTGGTAGAGCTGGTTAGAGCTTGAGTGTTTGTCGGCGCGCCGCCCACCCAGCCAATAACCTAAAGCTAAACCGGCCAACACTATGCCCAACAAATTAGTAGTTATAAAAATTGAGTTCCCAAAATAGGGAGCAACTATTCTAAAAGCCGTGATTTCCACCGCCAAAATCACGAACCCACTTACGAGCGCTACCAATTTATAAAATCGCATTAGAGCAAAGACTCGATTGCTCCCTTGGTTGAATCAGAAACTGCTGCCGGACCTCCAAATAATAAACCTCCATTAGTTAAAATGGACAAGCCATTTAAATAGGAGGATATTTCCGGTGGAACTAATGTATCTCTTACTAATAGCAAAGGGCCTTTTACTTTAGAAGAACCAGAAGTTGGGCCCGCAGACAAACTATCAGGAAAATCTAGGCCGGTCGCAAACGTAAAGGTGGTCGCATTGCTAAAGAATTTAGTTGCTATCGCAACAGAAGTCGCATACCGGTTTGATCCCCAGACCCGCTCGGTTGAAGCATATTGCTTAACATCATTGAGAACGTTATCTCCGACTACAACATTTCCACCAACTACGTAAATTTTTGAAATAGAGTTACCTGCCAAAAATGCCCTCGTCTCATCTGGCAAATCGTTAGACTTAGTTAAAAGTATTACACCCCCCTGATCAGCAACCACGGCAGATGCAGCAAGCGGATCCGGAAAAGAACTACCACTTGCTAAGAAAACCTTACTATCATCACTGACAGTGTTTGCGATTGCCTCGGCCGTACCATAGCGATTACTTCCGGCTAATCTAGTGTGTTTAAAGCCATTTGCCGATAAGTCATCTATAATATTGTCCGACAAAGCAGTTTTACCACCCAACAACCACACTTTTCCTCCAGCCGGCAATACCCTTTTGATCTCCGCTAATACTTCCGGAAGTAACTGATCAGACTTTGTCAGCAAGATCGGTCCGTTTACTTGAGCAGCTAAGGCAGCACCCGCTAATCCATCAGCATGAACATCACCACGAGCTAGTACAACTCCCCCGGCCTTTTGACCACTGACATATTGATACTTACTTATCTCGATTGAGGTACGGTAACGGTTGCTTCCGAATATGCGATCTAGCCCAACAAAAGTATACGCTCCTCTATCGAAGCTACCATATTGTGTTCTTTCTCGGTTATCAAAATCATGTGTATAAGAAGTAGTATTGCCAGACCTGTAAGTCGGTGAACCTGAGCTAACCTTATAATCTTCTGTTCCTGCTAAACGCGAATACACCAAAGCAGTATCAGACATCATCTCATATATGACGCCAGTGTTTGTATTATATTGACCCTCGTTTAACCTGTACACCTCGTTTACTAAATCAGCGACAGCCTCTCCTCCAGGCAAACTTTGCCAACTGTGAATCCAGTAAGTCACATAATCATATGTTAAAGGTACGTCCTTATTGAAATACATCGATACAATTTTGTTTTCTGGCTCCCAAAGATGCGAGGTAAAAGTCGCCAAGAGCCGCTGCAGATCCGTAGCATCGAAATGTAGACCAGCATCATATGCAGCCTTGATAAAGAGAACTACAATTCCCGCATGGTTTACATCTTCAGAAATGCCCGACGTCCAAGTATCCCAAGATCCTGTTGGCTCCCAATAATACCAATCAAGGTATTTTTGACCATCACTCGCCGTCGCTACTCTAAGTTTTGAATCGATAAAATCAGCAATGTCATCTGCCTTATCTTTATATTTTGAGAGACCGGTAGCTTGGTA
>CAYSXT010000034.1:0-8028 GCA_964435075.1 uncultured Candidatus Saccharibacteria bacterium | reverse complement strand
TCAACTGTTGGTTATTATCTTAACTGACAAATATTTATTAGAAAATTCTTGGACTCACGAGGGTTTAAAAGAGGGCGGCTTAAAAGTAGACCGTGGCAAACTGGTTACTCCAGTACAAGCCAAAAAACAAAAGAGCTACTTGCGACATAAGTTTACCGCTGATGGAGTTTCACCTAGGGTTTTACCAGGTACGCCAGGAGTACAGAATATCTGGCGAACTTCTTCTGACGAACACAACGAGGGCGGCTTTGTCGATGAGACGATCCCAAATAGACTGGCCATGGTAGAAAAAAGAGCCAACAAACTTAAAAGTGCCTACAGCGGATACATAAAAAAGATTAAACCAGTTGAGTTACATGGCGACCCAAAAAGCAGTACTGTTGTTGTTTCGTTTGGTTCTAACAAGGGAGTATTGCAGGACGCTTTAGAGTACTATCAAGACAAGCCTTTTAGACTAGTAATGCTTAGGTGTGTTATGCCTTTTCCCGAGCTTGAGTTTGAACAGGCCATCAAGGGTGCTAAAAAAATAGTTGTAGTTGAAGGTAATGATTCCGGTTTATTGGAGGGGCTAATTAAGGAGCACTCGTCAGCCACCATATCCGATCGCTACAGATATTTTGATGGTCGGCCGCCTAAATTGCCTCAGATAACTAAGTTCCTCGCTAAGCATGTCAAATAAACCCAAAAATGCCTGATACGCCAAAAAACAAAACAACTTTTGACTCATTGACACCGCACTATGGTTTTAAATGGTGTCCAGGTTGCGGCAATTTTAGTGTTTTGAACACGCTGAAGTTTGCAATGATTGAGCTCGACATCCCGCAACACATGTTCCAAATCGTATCCGATATCGGGCAAGCCGGTAAAATTCCAATGTGGCTAAATGTTTATGGTTTTCATGGTTTACACGGGCGGGCTTTACCGGTCGCACAAGGCATGAAGGTCGCAAATCCTCGCCTGACTGTCTTGGTAAATTCGGGGGATGGTGGGGCCTATGCCGAGGGCATGTCGCACTTTATTTTTGCCTGTCGCCGGAATATGGATCTAACGTATTTGGTTCATGACAATTTAACTTATGGCCTAACAACCGGTCAGATTAGCCCGACTTCCCCAAAAGGAACCAAAACCCAAACTACCCCGGACGGTAAATTAATGGATGATGTGAATCCATTGCAACTTGCTATTAGTTCGGGGGCCACGTTTGTTGCTCGCGTTTTTGCGGGTGATCAAGATCACTTTAAGTGGGTCCTAAAAAAGGCTATTAAGCATAAAGGTTTTGCGTTGGTAGATATTTTGCAGCCCTGTGTTATTTGGAATAAAGAACAGACCTGGCAATCATGGGAGGAGCGGGTTTATCAGGTGGAGAAAAAGGGACATGATGCCAGTGACAAAAAAGCTGCCTACAAACTAGCTGAGACAACTTGGGGTCCTAAAATCCCAATTGGCATTATTTACCAGAATAAAAAACAGCCGACCTTTGAATCTTTAGTCTCTAAAACTGTGGATTTGCCTCTTGTTGACCGTAAAATAGATAGTGTTAGTATCAAGTCCAGTTTAGAAGTATTGAGAGGTAAGACGCCTCAAAGAAATAAAAGCAAATCTAAGAAATAATTCGACTTATGCTAGTGCAGCCAATAGGCAAGCCACAAGAAGTATTTCGTGGCAAAGTTTATAAAATATTAGAACAAAAGGTTCGTCTCGCGAATGGCAATCAAGCGACCTATGAATTTGTAGAAAAGCCATCTGGAGTAATGGTTATTGCTATAGATAAGGATGATTTGATTACATTAGTTAGAGAGAACCGCACAACTACCAAAGGGCAAGAAATACAATGGTCTCTGCCTGGGGGTTTAGTGGAGCAAAAAGAAACCCCCGAAAAAGCGGCCGCACGAGAGTTGCTGGAGGAGACAGGATTAAAAGGGCAGATTGAGTTTTTCGCCCGTCGACCAAATGCTCCTCGGACTATTTGGGATTTGCGGGTTTTTGTGGCTAAAAAGTTAAAAGACACTGGCAAACCACAAGAGAATTTAGAAACTAAAAAGGTGCCGCTCATGGAGGCGTTACACATGGCCCTAGAGGATGAGATTGAGAACGATTTCGCGGCGTTATCTCTTTTGCAGTTTGCTGTGCGCAACAATCGTATGGAATTATTAGAAAAAGAGATCGATCCCCGAATTCGGGAATTAATGGATTAAATTGTTCGGATTAAAAAGTTTGGACTAAATTAGTCGAAATTCATTTTACTCTCTGGACCTGGCTGTTTACTGGCCGTATCTGGCCCTGGTTCTGGCCAAATCTGTTTTTTGTTTTTATATACGTATATAGCTTGAACCGGACAATTCTTGGCCGCGTTGATTACGGCGTTCTCAGAGCTAGCCGATAAATCTGTAACTTCGGCCTTGTTGGCCTTGTTTAACTTAAATGACCCTTTTGCTTCATATACACAAACGGCAGCACCGATGCAGCGGCTTTGTAATACGCTTACCTCTAGCGGGCCGCGTTTACCTTGGGTTGGAGAAGATTTATCTGCCATGCTTGACATGATAACATTTTTAGCGTATAAAGTTTAGTTCTTTTCGCAACAGTCCTGGCAAAAATCGTCTTACGGATGTTTTCATCTGGCAGGAGGTGAATATTGAAACAGTTTTCCACTCTCATCGTGCTCTGTGGTCTGTCTCTGTTTATGGGCTGGATCGCTACCCTCGTGTGTAAGGCAATTTGGCCCGCCGCAACAGGATGGGGCATGCTGCTCTTTACGCCCATAGCGTTTCTAGCGGTTTGCTTTGTCTCCGGCTTGATGCTGGTGGCTGGCGAGACCAGCCGGGCAGAGCAGCAAAACGTCTGCAAGCTTTCCAAGTAAGTAGCCGGGCCCCCATCAGAGGTGAGGAGGTAGGGTCGGTCAGGTCAGCAGATAGCTCTGAGCGCAGAGTACATACACAAAGGTCGACAATCGGGTCGACCTTTTTCTTTTATTAGTGACTAAAATTCAGCGAGTAAACTCGTTCAATCAACTCTTTGTCTTTTACAAGGTCTAATAGGCGAGACTCTATTAAAATAATTTCGTCGTCAGTTACGACCACCGCAGTCGATGTTGGCACCCAGCTCGGCAGAGTTTTAAGGAAAACAAGTTCATTTTTAATAAACTCTTCGTCAAATAAGGTTGGATCCATGCCAAACCAATCGGCCAAAATATCTTGAGGAATCTTATCTCCGCTATACGGCAACTTGCTAATCAACAGGGGAGAGAACTCTTCGCCGCCCTCGTCTCCGCGTTCAGTAAGTATAACCTCTGCGCCTCTAAAGTTCTCTGTTTTTGCCTGGTAGTTTGTGGCAAGCGGTACACTTAAACTGCTAATATTTTCAGAACGGGTTGCGCTCCAGTCGGCTGGTGCAAGTTGGATATCTTGCGCTGCCTCACTGCTACCGGCAACTGAGCCAGTAATGGGACTATTTAAAATATTAACTAAACCGACTCTCACCGATTCAGATAGTGCTGCTTGTCCGCCGAGTATTAAACTCTCACTAAAATCAGCCTTTTTTGGTTCAACGTAATCAATAAGACTTTGAGGAATCTCATCTTTTTTACTTAGGACAAGAGCAGCGTTTTCTGTACTTGATAAAGAACCACCACCAAGTGCATCTGGATAATCTTGTCCCGTCGCTACGATAATTTTTTCAATGTTGTTCAGATATTTAGTATTGAGCTTTGCGTTTGTCTCATAGCGGTCATGACCCCATACTCTTTCTACTTTATCTACTGTTTTTAGCTCCTTTAGCTGGTCAGCAACTTTATTTTCTATACTTGCGGTCCCGCCCACAATAACTACGTTCTTAATACGGGGATGATTTCTAATATAGTCCCTCGTTGTTTTGCTTAGGTCGTCGGGCTTGGTTAACAATATTGGATACTGATTTACTGTACCTGGTCCACCAGCAGAAACTGAATCCGGAAATGTGTTTCTATTGGTAATAAAAACCGTATCAGCATTGGGAGTGTAAGCTGCTGCCTTTGTGGCAGTCTCTTCTCTATTTTTTCCTGCAGCTCTTTTAGTAGTAAAGCCCCAACTTTTAATTTTCGCGCCAACGGCCTCGGTGATAGTGGCTGTGCCCCCTAGGATTACTACTTTGCCACCATCCTTAAGTACTCGTTTTATTTCTGCCTCTGTGCTGGCAGGTATTGTTTCTTTTTTTGTAAGCAATAGGGGTCCATCTAAATGTTTGGTTAACGGCGCTGCTGCCAAACCATCTACATGAACTTGGCCACTTGCCAATAAAACATTATCGACGGACTGACTAGACTTAAACTGGCGCTTGCTGACACCGGCCGCCGTCTCATAGCGGTCATGGCTGTTGCTTGGGACACGCGACACCTCTACGAACTTACTTTTAACACCAATGTAGGCGGCCGGGTCTTCCCAGTCATCTAGGGCATCGGCATCGCCGTAGCCGTAATATTTCCAGGGGGATTCCACGTATGGCCCTTTATTAATCCCAAAATGAATGTGTTCCACCCAACAACCATTTTGTGAGGAGTTACCAAGGTAACCAATAATTTGTCCACGGCTCACTTCTTGTCCGACCGTTACCGGCACATTGTCGCCATTTAAATGCCCGTGCAAGGCGACAAATTTACTGCCATCGTAGTTTGTGACCTCCATTAATACCAAACCTCCATAATTTTGACACGACGTCCAGTTCTCAATCCTGACAATTTTTCCGTTTGCGGGAGCATAGACAGGATCCCCTGCATCTCCCAGGACGTCGTCAGCTAAGTGATAAGTTCCACCGTAATAGGCGCCGAATGGGTAGCTAATATCCCAGTCGCCTTTAAGAGGGAACTGCCAAGTTCCTGCAAAAGCGGCGTCAGCCTGTGGTACGGAAAACCAAATAATTCCCAGAACCAAACTCAGTACAGCGGAGGTTCTCAGAAAATATTTTTTTAAGTTCTTGTTTTTTAGCACCTTATTTAGAAAGTTTACTACGAAATATAGGGGAGAATGTGAAAAACTAACGATACAGTATTGTACCACTAATATTAGTGATTGTCAACAAAAGGCTTTAAGGTGCTAAAGCTCCCTTCAAAGAACCCTATGCTCATTTTAGGCTTTAATCAGGTATGCAGATAAAAAAGCCCCCTCATGTTTTCGTAAACATTTTAGAGGGGGCCTAGGCGATTAAACCTTAGAGTTACTTGAAATCCACTGAGGAATTCCATTTACTATTTCGGTCTTAAAGTCGCCGAAGAGGTTGGGGTATCGTTTTTTAACGATTTGCCCTACCTTGTCAAAGACATACCGAATCTCGAACTCAGCAGCCGGCTGTGTCCTGAGCTGGAGAATCCAGCGAAGAGCTCGGATATTGACTGACCAGCCGATGGCTGTACTTAGACCGATCGGGGCAATCCGACGCATGGCTGAGGTCACCGTCTTTTTGAACGCGAAGTTGACTTCAGGATTATCCAGATCAAACATCTTGGCCAAATCGAGCTGGAGTTGCTCGAGGTGGTCAAAGGTTTCGACGAAGATCTTCATGGCGTCTTCGTTCTCTTCGATCACTACGGGAGCCCAGAAGCCTAGATCTGAAAGTCGGACGTATCTGAGACTCTCCTGCGATATGGCAACACCCATACGATGGCGTACCAGTTCGTGGGTGAAGACCCGCGACACGTCCGCAAACACAAAGTTCAGGGTGGCATGTTCCATTACGGAGCCGTGCTTAACTTTGACAATGTTGTTCAGGTACGTGTCGTTACCCTTACGCACTTTGGACACGTTTGGGTTTAGCTCGGGTTTGAAGCTTCGGTAGCAAAGTCGACCATAAAACTCGATCAACTTCTCCGAATCCGTAGAAGCATCGGTAGTCCACTCCGGTGCGCCGACGTACTCCAGATACTCTTGGAGACCTTCTTCGATGGCCCGAGTCTCACCGATGAGAAAAACACGTGGTTCAACTATGTGCATGATGCACCATCCTTTGTAAAGTTTTCTGTGGAGAACACATCTGACAAAACACCTTTAAGCATAGTTTTCAACCTCAAAAAGAATTGCCCTACCTAGAATTACTTCCAGGTAGGGCTGTTTGTTTAAGTGAGCTTGTCCATGTTGAAGTGCTTGGACAACTTTGGCAGTTCGGGCTCTCCCTGATAATTGCTACCGTCATCAAGATCGTAGTGACGATCTGGTATACGGGCCATCTTTTCAAAACGAGCCTTTGCAACCGGTTGTCCTGGCCTTAGGATCACATCCTCGTAGGGTCGTACTTCGAGCACTAGGGGTCTTCCCGTTCCATTACCATCTGAGCCAAAACCCCATCCTGGATCTACGAAGCCCGCATAATGAGTGCGAAAATCTCCATAGTCAGGGTCGATGGGTAACAGCTCGCAAGCCATCGTTGGTGGAACACGAACTCTCTCGGCAGTTCGGATGATGTAGAATCTTCCTTTCTGCAGCCTGACTAATCCAGAGTTTGAAGTTACCGGACGGAAGTACTCGTTTGGATTATAGTCACGCTTGGCAAGATCAAGAGGAGTAGCCTGCGGGATGCTTTCCCAGCCAACCACATGACCCCTGAGATCTGCCGTCAGTGTAACAGTGCGATCATCTTCGTTAAGTCTGACATCATTTTCGTGAAAAGCTTTGCCATCGCCGTTCCAGACAATTTTTTCGTTTATTACAGCTAGCTGCAACTCAACGAAACTTAGTCGCGTGTCAGCGCTAAAAAAACGTGACTGACACAGAGATACGCCTGGACTAAGTTTGATAGGAAAAGACTTGGGCTGAATAATCAGCCAAATCCCGCCTTCAAAGCCTGCCGGAAACAGTTTGTCAAATCGTGGTACGCCATCTGCCACTGTGCGGACGTGTACATCGATTCTGCCCGTGGAGGATTTTGGATTGCAGAGTCCATACACGGACTTAGGAAGTCGACAGCTCTCTTTAATGCGCGCTAAATAACTTGTGCCTCTTTCGAGGATGTGTCCAATATCATGCGGCGTGGCGCCCATTTTTTTCAATGAGTCGCGGATAGTTCTGTTGGGCCATGGTAGGAATATGCCTTCAATTCTGTAGATCTCATCCGATATGGTGAGATCTAATGAGCTGGGTCTTACAGCATCAAGGTTTTGATTACCTATGATCACGTCAGCCGTGATCATCTCTCGGAGAGTTTGTCTCGGCAAAACACCATTACTTTCGTTCATTCTTATTCTCCTTTATAAATTGTAAGGAACGCCATGCTCCTTTCGAAAAACCCTAGTCCTTTTTTAGGCATTTTTCAAGCCAGAAAAAAAGGTGAGATCGGAAGATTTCACCTGTGCACAGTTTTGAAAAATGTCATTGTTAAATAACATCTACTAGTAATGTGTTCTTTCCAGGACAGTGCGTGGTAAGATACAATAATGCTTATGACACGTAAACTTATCGCGTTGGCCTTTGCAGTAGTTCTCGGCTTACTAATAGTCAGAGTCGATGTAGCTGCGCAAGAAAAATCATTCCGGATCCAGAGTTGGGAAGCGACCATGGAAATTCAAGAAAATGGAGATATGTTGGTTTCAGAGAAACAATCAGTAAAGTTTACTGGCAGTTTTAGCTTTTACACACGATCAATTCCACATGATCGGCTAGACGACATTACCGATATTGAGATAATCGATGAGACAAACGGCAAGACTCTAACACCTTTACTAGATTATAACGTGACGTCCGGTTTTAGTGATGGCTTTCCGAGCACCGATATCAAACTTAATTTTGCCATAACGGATGCTGTTCAGACTTGGAGTATCAACTATACAGTCAAAGGGGGATTAGGATTTTTCGAAGACCATGATGAAATTTATTGGAATGTAATACCTTCAGATCGAACTGTCTCAATCGGCGAAGTAAAAGCCACTGTTAAACTGCCAAAAGACGTAGGGCAAGAAAATATTCAACAGCTGTTTTTTGAAAATGGTGTAGTAAATCCTGATAGTCGGGTAGTTAGTGGTAGCCAGGTTGAGTTTTCGGGTGGCGAGGCTCTACCGTTTACGGATTA
>CAYSXT010000033.1:6922-8173 GCA_964435075.1 uncultured Candidatus Saccharibacteria bacterium | reverse complement strand
GAGAGCAGGTAAAGTCCCTGCCTACCATCGGACTGCCAGTTAGCGTGTTCCCCAGTGCGACGCCGCGGGAACTGCTTGTGGCGGGGCAGGTCTCCGTATCTGCCGCCCTTACGCACATGGGCCCCTAAGTAGGCCTTGAATTTGTGCTTGGTGGGGAAAAGCCGGATGTCTTTAACGGCAACGAGTAGGCGAGCGCAGATCATAGGCCCGGCACCCTTGAGAGGCTTCAACACCTCCCGGTACACATCGTACTCCTCGACGGACTGTTCGAGCTCCTTGGAGCGCGCCTTTTCCTCAACGACCAGTGACTGGTAAATGAGGTCGTTAGCTTTGCGCTCTTTGAGCAGAAGGTCGAGTGAACCCTGCGGATAGTGACCTTCCTTGCTCAGAAAGGTCGAACCCAGCAAGTGTTGGCGCATGCGCTGCTCACAACCGATGCGAGCACGCTGAATCTCCTGTCGCTGCTTGTAAATCTCCGCCAGACGTATGGCATCTCGGTCACGCGCGGTGACCGGGTAAAAGATCTCCGGCTGATCACGTACCAACTCGGCAAGAGTCAGTGCATCATCGTTCTTGTCGCGTCCCAGCTCTTCACGCTTGTCCTTTATGAGCTTGGTCGTGAGTCGGTGTGTCGTCGCCCCAATCTCGTCTCCACGCATGGAAAGAGCGTAGGCGAGTGGGTTGGACGATCCAGACAGTACTATTCCAACGCGATCACCCTCCTTGAGACCGTCGTACTCATCCGGTACGTAGGCGACCTCGGTGCTTCCACCCTTGAGGTGGCGCATAACGAGCGACTGACTCTCTTGGCCTTTTCTGAGCTTCTTCCACTTGATGTGGTGCTCACGAAAAGACGACAGATCGTCGTCCGCATCTGCTGCACGGTAGATGGTCGGGAAAATCCCGAGCAACCAATCCAGCTCAGCCTGCTCGTCCTCCAAGTCGTACTTGGTCGGGACTTCTTGGTCGTCGACTACGCAAATCTGCGTGGGTCGCGCCTCACCATCTGCGGTCTTCTTTACCCGATGTCGAATTCCAACAAACATCGTTTCTCTCCTTGTAGATCCTTAGATTAGATCTTAGATCTTGGTTAACTCTAGGAAGAAGAGTTGTTTAGAATGAACATGTTCGAGAAAAAGAGCATTGGCTTCTCGAAACTTTTGTGTGCCAGACGTTTATGCCCTCTTTTGAAGGTCCCTGGGCTTGGGGCTCTCAAAAGAAGGGGCGGGGGGACAAAGTACTTGTCGTCTT
>CAYSXT010000033.1:0-6822 GCA_964435075.1 uncultured Candidatus Saccharibacteria bacterium | reverse complement strand
TCGTGTTGTGACACATTTCATGTGTCGTACCCTCAAAAAGATGGTGGAAAGGAGACAAAAGTCATGGCGCAGTAAGCATTTCTCCTTACGTCCCCAACCAACCAAAAAATCAAAAAAATGAGCGACCCCGTTTTGTATCACTAATAGACAAAAGTATCAAGGCCTATTAAAAGCCAAATAAGGCCATTTTCTGCTATAGTAAAACTACGATGTTGCGCTTCAAAAAACTCTATTTTGCAGCAGAACACGTCCCCCTTATTAAATCGAAAACGATTACGACTACTTGGCGCCTATTTGATCACGGCGCTGATTTGGATGTGGGCGATACGGTTAAACTGTTTAACGCCAAAAATGGGGTCTGTTTTGGCAAAGCTAAGATAACCTCAGTAGTCGACAAAAAACTCTCCGAGATAGACGCAGAAGATAAAATTGGACACGAGGGTTATGAAACGCCCAAAGAGATGTACGCGGTCTTTACTAACTTTTACCAGAGAGAGGTGGGACCGTCCACGCCCGTCCGGGTGATCAAATTTTCTCTACTTGACTGACGACTTTTAGGGGTATACTTTATTTCAACTTGCATTGGCAGCAAATTGGAGGTGTTCTTTGATTAATAATCTACATATCTTGCGCGAGCGTAGTCCACGCTATGACTACGTGCAGCGACTTCTCAAACGTCACCCAATGACTCTGGCGCGAGCTTTTGAGATCATTGAATATGGTGTGCGTTTTAAGACCAGCCCCGGTTATTTGGAAGAAAAGGGCTGGGAGCGTTGGAACATTCATGCAGAAATCAGGGTGGTTCGTCGTCGACGGTTTGAGATTGAGTACAGTCTTAAGAATCTCGAGAGGGGTGATCGTTTTGCCCGCTCTGTGATCTGGCACGAACTTGTCCATGCTCACATAATGCTTTTATATGGCGATCATGCTCAGACGAGTGCCGGCGTAGAGACCGTGATTGACAAAGAAGCTTATCGTGTTGCGCGGAAAAAAATCTTGACCTTTGACCAGTGGCTTGAGGTTTTTACCGAGCCAGAGGCCGTTGATTATTACCGCCTAAAAATTGGCTAAAAAATTACAAGAGGCTCTGGGCTCGTCAATCTCGGCGAGCCTTTTTTATTTTATGCCGCGTTTTACCTCGGCAGTTAGTCTTTGAGAATAATTTCGTCGTCTTTGACCTCAATCTCAAACATGCCTAGTGATTTTACTGCCGGGCCTTCCAGCACGACACCATCTAGGGCAAATCTTGAGCCATGACAGGGACAGTCGAGGGTTTTTTTGTCGCCATTAAAGCCAACTATACAACCTTGGTGAGTACAAACTGCGCTCATGGCCGTAATTTTGCCGTCCTTTTTCTTAACAACTACTTTGTCATCACCAAACGAGCCAACAATAGCCTCGCCTTCTTTAATTGAATCGGGTTTTACGACGTCTCCTGTTGCGTTCTTAAAAACTTCTGCCATGGGTTTGTTCTCCCTAAAAATTACTAGTTAAAATTTCCTCGCTTTAAAATATTTTAACTTGCCTAATCGAATGACACAATAAACAAACAACGCCTCGAGAACGAGACGTCATTTGTTAGGAAGTATCTTAACTTGTTGTGAAGTATAGCACAGATACGTTATGATTTATTCACAGGTATGAACATCAAACTTTATTTCTTCGAAAAGTGCTAGCGCTGATCAAGAAATAGGTTCAGGTTAGGCTACCTAATTGTTAAGCCGCAGGGCTGACTCACATTTATCCTTTAGAGTTCTACTATTAGTAAATAGACACCTGCCACTATTAATAGTGCGGCCCCGATTCTCTGTACATAGGGCAAAAACTTTTTGAGTTTGTTGAAAAGCGCCTGCCTGGCCACAATCAGCAACCCGGTAACCACGATCATCAATAGCGACATGACGCCGGTAAAAGCCGCAAAAGTAAGCAAGCTTTGAGCTGGACCAAGTAGGGCAGCTTGAGCGAGGACTGCGATAAAAATTGGCAAGGTACAACCAATGCCTCCAATTATATAGGCCAGTCCAAAAAAGTAAGCGCCTAAGTAGCCTCCGCGGGACTTACTCAAAAAACCAGGCAGGCGCACAGAAAACTTGGAGGGTTTGATAAACATATAGAGCCCAGCCAGGACCAATATTATTCCTATGATAAGGGATAGTTGTGGCAAAAAGCTGCCGATTATGTTGCCGACAGTTGCAGCTATCACCCAAAGAACACCGAGTACAGATACAAACCCAAGGATAACAAAGAGGCCGAACAGGATGCCGTCTTTGGCAAGGGCTTTTTTGGAAGGATTGTCGCCGTGCCGTGACAAAAAGAATCCAATATAGGCCGGCAGCAAAGCATAACCACACGGAGAGAAAAATGCTAAGAGTCCGGCAGTGGCTGCAAGCGATAATATTGCTACAAGACTTTGCATCTAGGTTGCGATGTTAGCTGCAGGCAGCTAGCTGGCTACGAATAGCATCCTCCGAAAGTCTAGTGCTGTTGCGATCGCAGATGCTTGTATCTGGTCGCAAGACAAAGTGAGTTGGAGTGCCTAGTACGCGGTTGTTAATGGTTGCCGCCCCATTGCTGTCTAAAAGTGCCTCGATCTCAAGGCCCTGGTCAGCCAAATACTGCCTGACGGTATCCTCAGACTCAGCGATATTAATTTCCACAAAGCGAGTGTTCTCAGGAGGATCAGCCAAAACTGCGGCTAAATCATGATTTTCTGATTTACAGATTGTGCAAGTAGTAGAGGAGAACCTAATAAAAGTAGTAGTGCCCTCCAGGTCAGCGTAGGCCACTTTTTCTCCAGCTAAATTGGTGAGATTAAAGTCCTCCATAAAGTCTAGATCGGACTGCGTGGTTTCTCCAGATTCTTTTGAAGACTCGGCGGTTTGCGTTGAGGTGGTGTTGTTTGTTGTCTCTAGCGAGTCAGTCTCGTCCGGACCACTAGCACTAAAGTAAAAAATAATTAGGGCGATAAAGATTACTGCAAGGCCAATAAGCCAATATAATGATTTGTTCATGCAAAAACAGTATCATACTTAAGTAAGTGCTTAAAGGTATATTTGGGAAAAACCAAGTTTATTCCAGAGCTAGCTCCTTGGGTGCAAGTCTATTCAAAATCGTCTCTTTGCTGGGAAAAGGCTGTAAAAGGTTTAAGAGATAGTTGGGAGTGGCCTCAGCTCCTAGCCAGGCATTTTTTTGCTCGGGTAAAAGCAGGGCCGGCATCCGGTCGTGGATTTTTGCGACAGTCGTATTTGGCTTAACCGTGATGATTACAAAACGCGGCTCGGGGTTATTGTCTGGTGCCTTGTCAGATTTCTCAAACCGCCAGATCCCGGCTAGCGCAAAAGGCAGTTGAGACTCCAGGGAAATTCTATGTGGAACAGACTTACCACTGGTTTTTTGCCATTCTAAAAAACCGTCTGTCAAAATGAGACAGCGTTGCTCCGCAAACGGTTTTTTAAAAGTTGGTTTCTCTGTGAGCCCCTCTTTACGCGCATTGATAATTTGACCTGATTTTTTCCAAGCCGGCTGAAATCCCCATCTGATCAAAGAAATTTTATCAGGCGAGGTATCTAAAATTACCGGGAGAACCTGCGAAGGAGCAGCCCTGGCTAGCGGCTTAAAACTACTAGCAGGTGGTTCTGCCTTAAAGTATTCGCCAACCTTTTTTAAGTCAGTTGTAATGGAATATCCACCGCACATAAGACAACACTACTATACTGGCGTGAGTATTTCGTCAAAATACGGTATAAAGTAAGACATGGCCGACTGGAGCAAACTACTAAAATCATTGGGTTTCTCGGATAGCGAGGCAAGCGTGTACTTAGCTGCTTTGTCTATGGGGCCATCGCCTGTGCAGGAGATTGCAAAAAAAGCAGGAGTCTCGCGTGTGACGACTTATGATGTAATAGGATCAATGACGGAACAAGGACTGATGAGTTCTGTTACTAAAGGTAAGCGTCAATATTATGCTGCGGAGTCCCCAGAACGATTGACTTCGGTTGTGACAGCTCGTGTGGACACCATGAAAGGCACCTTGCAGGAACTTAAATCTAATCTGAATGCTCTAAAGATGATCGAGGCTGGCGACAAACCGGTTGTGAAGTTTGTTGAGGGGATTGAGGGGATAAAGGCCTTGCAGGAAGACATACTAAAAGTAAAGTTTGATACGCTATATGAAGTAGGCAATCGAGACATTATAGTTGAACAAGTGCCAAGTAATGTTTTAGCAGCTTGGGGCAAAATTCTTGATAAGAATAAAGTCAAAACTAAGGCAATTTATGTATCGAATAAATCTTTTAAGCCTAGAAAACTATCTAAAATTAAATATATTCGGGAATCTAAAGACACAATAGACGGTGATGTAATTGTTTATGGTTCAAAGATCACCATGTCGAGTTTTAAGGGAAAGGTTATAGGAGTGTCCATAGATAGTGCTGATTTAGCTGAAACAGTTAGAAAAATTATTGATCGTCTTTGGCACTGTATTCCTTAGTTTTTCAGAAGCAGCATAAAATAAATAATTGCCCCCGGTCTTAAGACTCAAGGGGCAATGTCTGAGGTCAGGGCGGTCAACTAATAATATTAGCGATCTAGCGGCATGACCCGGATTTAGTACTTAGCCACCATGCATGATTATCTCCTTTGCGGTTTATACGCTTAACCTGTAAAGGTATTGCCTTTTTGTAAACTCGAACTAATCTTTAGTCGGCACGTTGCCGTCGTGAGACTTGTTCGACCCCAACCTGATTGATGGAGCCAAGTAAACTAGCAAAGGAGAGCTTCTTTGTCAAGATAAGACTGACGTATGCTGCTTGGTGTATTGCCTCTAAATCATTAAAATGTCTTGAACAAACTGACAGTTTTAGTTATCTAAAATGGCTTATAATAGCCATTAAATGGGCTATATTACGGTAATTGTTTACAACATCTTGACAATTAGCTGATTATCTGCTAAACAGACCGGTTCGATGTTAGTGGATGTTTAGTTTTTACAGCACTCTAAACAGAAGCTGCATTGGGCATTTTAAAAAGACAGCGCACATTTTTTAAAAAAACTAGGCGCTCGTCAATTGAGGCAGAGTGTTTGTCCAAATGGTCTTCCGGATGGGCAGACACTCAAATCCTCAAAGCTCCTTCCAAGTTCCAAAGTTCCTGTTGTTTGTCCGTTGTTGAGTCTTTCTTTATTGAAGGGCCTAGTAACGGACAAACAAAAAGGAGAACAAAAGGATGGCATCACCTTATTACGTGAGACGAAAGACAGCGGCAGAGACGATGGACGGCTTCTCGAGCACCGAGCTCGAGGACGCTGGTACCACCTTGTTGAAAAAGAACGGCTTTGACAGTAACGGGCGGCCCGTCGGTCAGGTCCACGAGGACCTCTACGAGCTCGGTGCTCGTAGTCAGGCTCATCTGTTCTTTGGAAGACAGCTCTCGATGAACTAACTATTCCCCGGCGCAGTTGATTTTAATCAACTGCGCCACATCCCTGAGAAGATTATGAAAATAGTCTGTTCGGGAATGTCGGTAAAACACATTTATTGACCGCACCCCCACAAAGGCGAACCAATCAGGTTCGCCTTTTAACTAAAAATTTTTTACTGAAAACTTCGTTGTAATGAGTTGTAATGAATGGGTCGACAGGCTAAGATCCTAGATTCTATAAACGTTTATGGCAGGGAAAAACAAAACACAAGCAGCAAAGGATTTATGGGGCTTACCTTTTAGTATTAGCGTAGTCATTCCCGCATATAATGAGAGTCGGCGTTTGCCTCAGACTTTGAGAGAGGTTCATACATTTTTGGAACAAAATGTGCGGGACTTCGAAATAATAGTTGTCGACGATGGATCTACGGACGACACTGTTAATGTTGTAAAAAAATTGGCTGATAAATTGACGCGCGTTAAGCTTTTAACTAATAAAATCAATCGCGGTAAAGGGGCAGTGGTAAGACAGGGTCTCTCCAGTGCCTCAGGGGATTATCGGCTGTTTATGGATGCAGATCACTCAACTAATATTAACGAGCTTTTATTACTACCCGGTCTCTTAAAGAAGGGTGGCAACGTCTTTATTGGGTCCAGGCATTTACCACAAAGCCAGATTAGGCAGAGCCAAACAAATCGTCGTTACATAGCAGGACGTTTGGCCAATTGGATTATCAAATTGGTTGCCTTGCCAGGCATAAAAGACACGCAAAATGGTTTTAAAATTTTTAGTGCAAAAGCCTTTAAAGCTATCGAGCCCGACTTAAGTCTGGATGGATGGCTATTTGATGTTGAGATGCTTTTTGTGGCACGTAAGCGTAGTTTTCGGGTGTTAGAGTTTCCGATTGTGTGGGCAAACGAGAATTCTTCGCACTTGTCATTGCGACGCGATTTATTAGCAACGAGTGGGGAGTTTATAATATTTTTAAAAAATCGGTTAAGAGGAAAATATTAAGTTAAAAAAACACAAGGCCGATATTGACTTTGTGTTTTTATTAACTCTACTAAGGCCTACTTGCGAAGACGGAAAACAATCAGATCGTCAGGATTCCACGGATCGACAGGCATGGCATTGGTGATGCTGAGCAACGACCGGCCGTCATAAAAACGTTTGACCGTGAAGACCTGCGGACCATAGCCTTGAACCCCGATAGAGTCCATACCTATCAAGAGCTTTTCTCCCACTGGTTGATCTTTATAAGCAAGTCTTAGAGCAGGGCCTACTTCTGCGGGGGCTTTATCTAGATTAGCTTGAGCGGCTGCCTGGTAAAGTTCTGGGGTATTAAGATGACCTTTTTCTTTTAGCTTTTTTACGTACTCCGGACCCGCGGCTGCGGCTAGTTC
>CAYSXT010000032.1:0-8695 GCA_964435075.1 uncultured Candidatus Saccharibacteria bacterium | reverse complement strand
TGGTAGTCCCATCGGGATTTGAACCCGAGTTTCATGGATGAGAACCATGTGTCCTAGGCCAGGCTAGACGATGGGACCGTATTTAGTTTTGAACCAGTAAGGTTTTAGCGCGATTAGGGGTAGCCATCAAATTCTTAGTAATCTGCTCCATTTTCATAACTCTGCTACCTTTGATTAAAACCATATCTCCGGCACGCAAAGTAGACTGAATGATAGCTTCGACCTGGCGTGCATCTTGCACTTGAGTCTGTCTATCGTCAACCAGACCAGCCTCCTCAGCGGCTCCTGCTGCAAACTGCATTTTTGGTCCTACAAAAATAGCAAAATCGGCCACCTCCGCGGCCTTGATACCGACCTGTCTATGACCCTCTTCTGTTGCTGCCCCCAACTCAGCCATATCACCCAAAATCGCTATTTTGCGGCCACGGGCCCCTGCAGAATTCAAAGCATCCAGCGCAGCCATTGTTGATTCTGGTGAGGCATTATAAGTGTCATCAATGATTGCTGTGTCTTTAATACCCGCAATCAGTGACATGCGCCCGACAACCGGCTCATACCCAATCAATGCCTCTGCAATTTGAGCCAAACTCATACCCTTTATTAGACCAACCGCTGCCGCAGCTAAGGCGGCACTCACATGGGTTACGCCTAGAACTCTCGGCAAGACCACGGGTACCGACTCATTATTATAAACAATATTAAATCCGAGTCCTACGGGTGCGCCTGCTCTTTGCAAAAAATCCAGCTCCGGATCTCTCTTATCTGATTCTGGCAAAACTGTAACTGGTCTAATATCAATAGCCCTTATGTCAGCGTCCTCGCTCAACCCATACAGTAATGTTTTTCCTGGATGAGCTTGACCAATCTGCCGCGCTAATTGGTTATCGGCGTTGGCAACCGCTATGCCATCCGGTGATAGGGCCTTAACCAATGTGGATTTTTCCTGCGCGATAGCCTCTAGGCTCTCAAAAAATTCCTGGTGCGATCCACTTACATTAGTAACAACCGCTACATCCGGTTTAGCAATATCAACAAGCTTAGCTATATCACCTGGTCGATCCATGCCCATCTCTAAGACGAGCATTTTTGGATATTCCTCTGCCCCACCCTGAGCCATTTTTTTAGCCCTACCGAACAAACGCCACCAATTAAATAGACTCCGTTCTGGGCTCTTCTCATCAAGTATTGTAAGAGGAACACCCCACTCCGTATTGTAATTTTGTTTATTGGCTCGTACAGAAAACTTATGTGACAAGACCGTCTTTAGAGCCTGCTTAGTGCTAGATTTTCCAACACTCCCCGTTATAGAAATAATCTCAGGCTTGTATTGTTCTAAAACATCCTTGGCCACAGCAGCAAGTCGTTGTTCTATCTTTTTTTTATAATTGCCTTTTAAGCTAGCCATATTTATTAGTCTCTACGATCTCCAGGAATTCGCAAGTGATGGAGTATTTTTGGTGCCACCTCAGCAAAAGTAGGAGCTGCCGTATTGGCTCCATAAATCGAGGTTTTAGGGTCAAAGTAACGTACCAAAACTATTACAGCTGGATCTTCGATTGGTCCGTATCCGATAAAAGACGAGACCCAGCGCGAACCATCATAAGTTTTTGTCTCACTATTGGCGACTTGGGCGGTACCGGTTTTACCGGCCATAATATACTCATCTAAACGAGCTGGCTCTGCTACACCATTTTCGATGGCAGAGACGAGCATCGCAGTAACGGTTAAGGCTGTTGAGGCCTTTACTGGTTCTGATACCACTTTAGGTTCAAAATTTTCTACTTCTCCATCCGGATGACGAATCTCTTTGACAATGTGTGGCTGCATGAGCTTTCCGTCGTTAGCCAGTGAGGCCACAGCCGTTATTAAGTGTAAAGGTGTAATAGCAATACCCTGCCCAAATCCAATAGTGGCAACCTGTGAGTCAGGCCAATTTTCAGGATCCGAGAGACCAATATCACCCTCTTTTTCTAAAGTAATACCGGTCAAAGCATTAAAACCAAAGGCCACCAAATACTTAAACAAGTTGCTGCGGCCCAACTTTTCTGAAATCTGAGACATCACAACGTTAGATGATTTCTCCAATGCGCCTGTCGTTGTTAAAATGCCAGGTCCGGCTAAATCATAGTTACAAATTTTATGAACACTTACTGTACGACAACCATTGTCTACAAAAGTTGTATTCTCATCTATTAAACCCTTGTCGATAGCCGCTGCTGCTATCAACGGTTTAAAAGTAGACCCAGGCTCGTATGAATCATTGATGGCAGTATTTTTAAAGGCTGCCAAATCCTTTACCTCTCCGTATTTATTTGGGTCAAAGCCGGGGCTCTTGGCCATCGCTAAAATCTCACCAGTTTGCGGGTTCATGACAATTATCTCACCGTGATCAGCTTGGTACTTCTTTACACCATCTTCTATGGCCGTTTGTGCCAGATGTTGGACTGTTCTATCTAGAGTTAGCAGAATATCAGCCCCATCCTCAGCCTGAACAACTTTACTACCGGCCGACACTATCCTGCGGCCAACACTATCCGTCTCACCCTCAATGCTGCCGCCTTTACCGATTAATAAGTCGTCGTAATATTCTTCTATTCCATATTGACCGACTTGATCGTCTCCAACAAAGCCTACAAATCCGATCGCCTGTGAGGCTAAGCTGCCCTCGGGATAATACCGCCAAGTCTCAGAGTTGGCTGCAATTCCTGGCAACTCAAGCGCTTGTATCTCTTGCCAAACTTTTGGTTCTACCTGACGTTTTACCGGTTCATATAAATCTTCCTTGTCAGCTAAACGCTCCTTGAGATCCTCAATTTCATCCTCAGATAACTCTAGAGGCTCTTTAAGTTTTTCTAATGTGTCATCTACGTCGTCAATATCACGAGGCACACCATAGACAAATTCCAGGTCTTGATTTGCCGCTATAGGATACTCTTCTCCAGTATTTAAATCACGAACAAAAACCTCACCGCGCTCAGGAGTAATCTGCTGTACTAGCGTTCTTTGTCCCTCAGCTAGTGCCATATAGTAGGGACCGTTAATGACCTGCAAGAAAAATGTTCTGGCCGTAATACCCACAAAAAAAAGGGCAAAAAATGCCATAATAATCGGCAATCTATCGCGCTGAGGTTGCTCAAGTTGAAAAAGTTTCTTACGACTAGTTGTCGGTTTGGTAGGTATCACTCTACAAGAGAGTTTACTACTTATTGACCACTAACCGCCACTTCTTTAGACGGCAGTCTTACGGTAGTTACTTTAGTTACAGGAACAAACACCTCTTCGCTATCATTTAGTGAAGTTTCTAGGTGGTCTATCGCACGTAGTTTAGAGGCCTCGATTTCAAGTGCTTTATTTTGCTCTATAAGCTCATCTGCTTGTTGTTCTAACTGGTAGGCCTCAAAACCCTTACTGGAGGTCATTGAAGTACCAATGATGTAGAACAAAGCCAAAAAACCAATAAGACATATGGTCATTACTGACAACGACAGTGGTCCGATTTGAAAGCTATTTTGTAATGTCTTTTTACGCCTTCCAGGGTCAAGCGAGTTGGTGCGGGTTATCGATAAAATCCTGGCCATGACTATACTCCTAACTCCCCTAGTTGCTCGGCTATAGCGCTGCTCTTTTGTTCTGTTGAAGCTTTATAGGACTCCCACTTGGCCTGGTCCCAAATCTCTACTCGGTTATAAAGTCCAGCCAAAACTAACTTTTTGCCGAACTTTGCGTATTTTCTCAAGTAGTCAGGGATATTGATACGACCTTGGCTATCGAGCTTAACTTCCATAGCTCCTGCCAGCATCAATCGCGAAAAGGCCCTCGTATTGGCTTGAGATATAGGAAGTTTGGCTAGTTTATCAGCTAACTGCTTCCATTCGTCCATAGGATATAAAAAAAGACTCTGGTCTAAGCCTCTAGTAACAACAGCACCCTTACTGATTTTTGCACGGAATTTAGAAGGAACCGCTAAACGGCCCTTTTCGTCCATATTATGTAGATATTCACCAATAAACATGAGTGCGCGATGCTTGTTTTTTAGTTTTGTGCTTTTTGTCTATCTTTGAGAGATGAATCCTCCCCTATAAGGGTATGGAGTGAACGGAGTAATCGCTTCAATCATTGCTAGGTTATGAGAAAAGCGATTACTCGCCACTTGGAAGTGGGGTTTGTCCACTTTTACGTCGACTTTTCCCCACATTCCTCCACTTTTCACCTCTCTCCAGATATATTACCCCACTTTTATATAACTTTCAACCATTTTTTAATAAAAAAAGGCCCTTTTGGCCCCAGTTGTACACATTATTTATTTTTTTCTGCTAAGGATGGCTATAGCCAGCTAAATGAGGCAGCTATTGCTTCTATATTAGTTAATTCAGTTCCAGCGTAATAAATTACGGCCTGGCTTTTTTTATGTTCAAAACCATATATAGTGCCGCCAGATCCACTACTCACAAGACCAGTTTCCTCCCCGCTAAACTCAGCCACATTAGCCGAATGAGAATTAAGAATCAGTAAATCACTTAAATCGGCACCCTTTGAACTTAATAAGGTAATCTCAATTCCTGAACCCAATCCGTTTTCATCTAATAGTCTGATAGTTTCATCTGGTAACTCTTCGGTAAACCAACCTGGCGGTATCTTTAAGCTGTAATGACCGGTTCCATCAGCAAAATGGCCCTCTATCCATTGCCAGTGATCGGAACTAATAGTTGTTGTTAGATCCGATCCCACAACAGCAGAAGCCTCTGTGAGTTCGGGCTCGCTTGGCTCCTCTGTGCTAACGACTTCTTCATAAGAACTGTCGGTCTCCTGATTAAGTAAACGGGCATTTAGATCTTGCAAAGTTTGCTGGGTGCTAAGTGGTAATAATCTAAAAAGCTCAAATACTGTCACTATCACTAAGACAGCTAACAAGCCTAGCCATAATCCTCTTTTAAAACCTTTTTTATCTACCCGATCCATCCTCCTATTATAGCTTATAGCTAAACTAGAAAGAGTTTCTCAAATTTCTTGCTTATATCGGATGGCAGATCGTTGACTACAATTAAGTGTTCATGATCAAAAATGTCCTTAAGAAAGCGATCTGTCATGTTTTGGCGGTACTCAAACTCATCCATATTCATGGTTGTAAAGTTAATCTCCTCATCTATATCGTCTTCTAGGGAGGAAACCAGCTTTGCTATTTTCTTTTTATCAATGCCCTCACCCACAACTAGGAGGTCCGTGCGGGGGTTTGGATGCTTGGTAAACACGCCTGTTAAAACAGCCAACCGAATGTTACCTACTGATTCTACCTGTTTGATAAGCCTTTGTTCTGGCGTTACACCGACTTTTAGTATTAATGCTCTAAGTTCCGGGAAAAAAGGGCATGATTTTCGGATCATGTAGTAGCGTTTACGGCTTTTTTCCTGACTCTCGACTAGACCAATTTTTTCCAAAATAGCTAATTCACGCCTAACTGAGTTGATAGTATCTGACAGCCTCCGGGTTATCTCTCTCACGAAATAGGACTTATCTGGGTCCGTTAATAGGAGAGTTAAAACTTTTACACGCGTTTTTGAGCCGAAGAGTTTTGATAATGTATTGGCCATTTAATAAGAGGTGAACTTGATGAATACAGAAAATGTTCAGTTTTTTCTGGGGAAGTTCACACAGAATTTACAACGAACCTATTTTAGGTGCAAGTCATTATCTCAGCTTGTCAAAAGCCCATTTGAGTGGTACCGTTTGCCACTGAAAAGACTTTTTAATCTATGGTTTGATCCTCGATTAGGCCTAATTAAAATAGTTTTTATCTCTTTTTTAATAAAGCAATGACAGAACGCGCCACCCTCTCATCCTCTCCCCTTCAGATTGCGAACCTCAATACGTTTAACCCAAAAACTAGTCTTCATTTTGCTGACACATATATTTTTCGCGAGAAAAATGTACGAAAGGCATACGGAGAGCTTTTTGTAATTATCCAAATAGACAATGCCACTCGTACATCTCCTCAAGTAGCTGATGCGGTTGCCACAATACTGCAAAATGAATACTACCGAGGCAATCCAGCAGAATCAGCTAAGAACTTTGAAGATGCCCTACATAAGACTAATGAGATTCTGTCTGATTTAGCCTCGAGGGGTGAGATACACTGGATAGGTAAGCTACACGCTATTGTAGGAGTAGTTAAAGATCGTGAAATACATGTCAGCGCAACAGGTAGAGCCAAGGCCTACCTAATACGCAAAAATGAGCTAGCAGAGATCAGCGCGGGTTTATATGATGTTACGAGAGCAGCAAGCCCGCTAAAGACGTTTGAACACCAAGCCTCGGGCGACTTACTGGATGGTGATGTACTATTTTTTACAACGCCAGGTATCCCTGAGCAAGTTACCCTACAAAGCCTAAGACAAATTTTACAGAAAAACCTACCCCGTGAGGCCACCGAGGAGCTACTTAACCAAGTTGGTCGCGATTCCGCTACTGCAAATTCAGCAATCGTCCTCCGCTACGACAGCAAGGCTCAAGCTACAGTACCTGTTGACCCTACAGAGCAATTATCACCTTCTCCGTCGTCTATGCCAGTCAAAGAGGTATCAGCAGCCAAAGCTACTAGCGATCTAAGTACTAACGAACCAGAAGCAGCAGCGTCCAGTCAGATTAATCCTCTAGATCCACTCACCCCCACAGATGCAACAGCTACAGGCGTAAATGAGCTAACAAACAAGACTGGCCAGAAAAAGAATATTTTTTCTAAATTAAAAGACCGTACTGCCGGTCTAAAAAAATTAAGTTTTCGTAAAAAGAAAAAAACACCCGTGGCCATGACCAATGATACCGCCACCGCCCAGGTTAAAGCAGCTCCCTCCAAATATGCTGTAAAATCCACCAACAAAGCAACTAGCAGCTCAACGAAAATTGCTAGGGGTTTAGGCACCGCGTTTAAGAGGATCCCACTGAAAGTAAAGGTTATCGGCAGTCTTGCCGTACTTGTGATCTTTATTTTTGTGGTCAGCCTCTTTGTTTTTGGAAATACTAAACAGATTCAGGCAGATCGTAATGTCATTGTTGCTTCGTTTACAGAAGCTAAAAACCTAGAGGAACAAGCCCAAGCATCAATTATATTTAAAGATTACGCCAATGCTCTGACCATGTTGGAGCAAGCCGAGACTAAGCTTAATGAGATTGGCGAGGATAAACCACTCAGCGAAGACATTAATACATTGCGGGGAGCCATTGCAGCCGACTATGAAAAAATAAATGGCGCGGTAAATATTGAAGAACCTGGCGTTCTAGCAACCTTTGTTGATGCCACACCGGTTGGTATGACATTAGCCAACGGCACTCTTTTTCTCTGGAGTAGCAAAGGTAAAGTAGCGACAGTTACGTTAGAAGGCGGTGATATTTCACAAGCTGCAGAAATATCTAGTGACTTAGGAAAACCCTTTATCGGTACTACTGACCAACAAGGTGACTTAGTGATCCTGACAAGCAGAGGTGTGTTAGTTAACCTTGTAGATGGCAAGGTAAATGAGCTGGATGTGAGTGGTACGTTTAAGCCAGAAAACCCGGTAGCCATGAAAACCTACACAAATCGCATGTATATGCTTGATACTGGCGCAGATGCTATTTTTAGGCATCAGCAGACCCTAGCTGGTTACACACAAGGCGAGAACTGGATACTGGACGATACTAAGGTCAGCAATGCTGTTGACTTTGCCATTGACGGTGATATTTGGGTCTTACTAGAGGATGGAACAATCGTTCATCTATCCCAAGGAACTAAAGAAGATTTCAGTATCGGCGGCCTACTGGATCCCCTAGAAAATCCAACAAAGATTGTGACTGATGAGAATATGAGTTTTATCTACGTGCTTGAACCAACAAAAAATCGCCTACTGCAATTCGATAAGGAAAACGGAGATTTCATCAAACAGTATAAATCAGAAAAATTCGATGACCTCAAGGACGTTTCGATTATCGAAGAGGGACGTACTGGTTTTCTACTCAACGACAATACTGTTTTCCAAATAGAGCTAGAGTCTTAAGTCTAACTAGCGAAAAGCTGGTAATGACGATGGCAGATCTTGCAGTGGCTCGTCAGAGTCAGTCGCTTCGGCTGCCGAGCTCTGATCAATATCCAAGTCCCCTGTTATTATCATTCGTCTAGCCGTTGTACCTACCGGCCAGCAGGTCATTAACGTTAACGTCGGGTCCAATGTAGGCTCAAGAACACTTAAATCATCTGCAGATACAACTCGTTGTCCCGTGATCTTGTAAACATATTTTTGACCGGCAGAATATATTATTGCATCGTCCCCGGTCTCAAGTTTACCAATAAGCGTAAAAACTGTTTTGTAGTTGCCCTTTTCCCAAGGATTTTGTGATGAGTGCCCAGCTATAAAAGTATTACCAGCCTGGCCAGGTTCAGCCGTATTTGGATAGTGAACAACACCTCTTTCTAAATCCCCCAACAAGCTATTAATATCTGTATTTTTAGGAAATATTAATGGGACATTAATCCCAAGCTTTGGAACCACAAAGCGATCATCGGGCGGTATTAATGCCGTTGTAAGGCCTAAGCCCTCAATTGAATCCTGAAAATATTTATCGCTGTCTCCTGAAAATTTACTATTCCACCAGTAAGAAATGTTTGCACTTAGCGCAGAGTAATTTGCCGCAGTAAAGATTACTACAAAAAGGACAGCGAACACCC
>CAYSXT010000031.1:0-8864 GCA_964435075.1 uncultured Candidatus Saccharibacteria bacterium | reverse complement strand
AAGGATCTATTCTTCTATATCTGCGATCACGCGTGTCTCAGGGCCCACTCGTTTTGACACCAACATAGCGATTGCAAATTTATATTTTGTTCTGCCCTCAAAGATTGTAGTCGCTAGCGGTGAGCGTTCGGCCATACCGGGGGCGCTGTCACTACAGAGTGAGAGTCAGGCTGCGCAAGACCCGTCCTTTTTTGCAACATTACTGGGCGGAATTTTGGCTGCTAATCAGGGAGCGCCACTAATTACGGTAACTTTGAACGAGATACCTGTTGTTGTTCATGATTACATTTCAAAAAACGCTGCCAATATTAATGCGGCTACCATTGTTGGTAATCGACAACAGGTGAGTCAAGCCGTAATTGATGCTATTGAGGCACTGATAAAATAAGATATTTATCAGATCAGTATCAATAATTGTGTTTCCGTATTGCCTTTGGTAAACTCAGGTTCATGAAAAAAGGAACTTCCATTACACTAATAATTTTATCTTCTCTGATCTTGGTTGGGTTAGTAACTGTGATTGTCTTACTGGTCTGGGACAGACAGACAGAGCCCGCTTCCGTAGCTAATGTCCCGTCCGTGGCTAATGTTCCGCCGGAACCGGTCAACGTCACGTCGCCTGCGGATAATAAACCAACTAGTTTACCTAATAGACCGAGCGTTAGCATACCTGACGACTGGAAAAATTTTTCTAGCGCGGAATACGAGATGGATTTCTCCTATCCGCCGGAGTGGGGGTTGGCTAACCCAGAGTTAGTGACGAGTAGTGGATTTCCGTTTGATGATTATCCCCATTTAGCAGTTGTTTTTGGTGATAGGGCTCCAGTTAGTCGTTATATACAACTTGCTAGTTTTGATGACATAGATTCAGGACAAAACTTAGGTGGTCAGGATGCTAAATCTACTTTATTAGATGTGTATGACTCGCGCAGTGTGGATGGCATTGGATCTGATGATTTTACTTATCCGCCAACAAATGGGGAATTACTGGCTTTTACCGATCCGGTTTATGTCGAAAATAATAGTGGTTCGTGGCGCGGATTTTATGCTTATACATTTGGAGTCCAAAATCTTGCAGAGTTCCCAGGATCATTCAAGCTCAATGCGCTTAGCTTGCAGGTCACTGATGGAGAAAAAATGTTGAAGATATTATTTTATATTCTTCCTGAGGATGCAAACTTTATCCCTGCGGACTCTTGCAATTTGTCTACGATGGGTCAGCAGCCAGACCAGCCAGTAGACCTGCCAGATACTTGTGCAATTCCTCGCGAGCTACAAAACGAAGCAAAAAATTTCGAAATCTTCACTGCTTCGCTGGAACCATTCAAGTCGCTTTAGTAGCAATCAGTTTTAGCAGCAATTAATCGAGGCAGAGCATATTATAAAAAAGCCCGGGCTGGTTAAAGAGGGGCCGTTTGAATCTCAGTTGTGTTCACGCTGATGCGCGATTTGTTGGTCCATCTCGCGCCCAATTTGGCTTACGCAATAGATAAGTATAAGCTGAGACAATGGAACATAATCATCAAGTTAAAAAAGACAACCCAAAGTCGAACCATGCCGAACAGGGTGAACATGGCGGCTCACATACATCTCATCATGAGATGATGGCTCGTGATTTTAAAAAACGTTTTTTTATCTCTCTGATATTCGGTATACCGGTTTTTTTACTATCACCAACGATTCAGGACTGGTTTGGATATGTGATTCCAGGCTATCCTGGAGATAAGTTAGTATTACTTGCTTTGGCGTCAGTCGTTGTAATTTGGGGTGGCCGGCCATTCTTTACTGAGGCGTTGCGTGAGATTAAGTACAAGAATTACGGCATGATGACTTTGGTGTCAGTTGCTGTTCTATCCGGTTACTTATTTAGTGTAGGAACCACCTTTTTCTTTGCTGCACCGGACTTCTACTGGGAGATAGCAACGCTAGTTATTATTTTGTTGCTGGGCCATTGGATGGAAATGCGCGCTGTACTAAGAACCGGCAACGCTCTGAGTGAGCTAGTAAAACTCATTCCGCCAAAGGCTAATCTTGTAAAAGGGGCTGATACTGTTTTAGTTCCAACTGATAAGTTAAAAATTGGTGACGTTATTAAAGTACGCCCAGGAGAAAAAGTGCCAATCGATGGGGAGGTGATAAGTGGTGAGAGTAGTTTAAACGAGGCCTTAATCTCGGGAGAGTCTAAGCCTGTTCGTAAAAAGGTTGGTGAACAAGTCCTTGGCGGTACTCTCAATACTGACGGTGTACTTGATGTTAGGGTTACTAAAGTAGGGTCAGATACCGCACTCTCGCAAATTATTAATTTAGTAACGCGGGCGCAAGAGACTAAGCCGCCAACGGAAAAAGTTGCTGATAAAGCGGCAAAATATCTTACGCTTACAGCTTTAGGCGTTGGAGCTTTGACATTTATTTTTTGGTCAGTCTTTACGGGGCAGGGTGTTCTATTTGCACTTACTCTAACAATTACGGTTGTTGTTATTACCTGTCCTCATGCACTCGGTCTGGCTATCCCAACTGTGACTACCATAGCCACCAGTATCGCCTCTAAGAATGGTGTGTTAATTAGGGACATGCTGGGCATAGAGGCAGCTGAAAAAGTTGACTATATAGTCTTTGATAAAACGGGAACCCTAACTGAAGGACGCTTTGGAGTCACCGATATTAAGACGACACCGGCCATTGATGAAAACGAGCTGATTCGCGTGGCTGCGTCATTAGAAAAAAATTCAGAACATACTATTGCTCAGGGCATTGTCCGGCAGGCTGCAGACAGTAAAATTGATTTACAGAATGTTTCAAAGTTTAAATCAGTAGCAGGACAGGGTGTGACTGGTTGGATAGGAGAGGAGCAATACTTAATTGGAAGTAAGGCCTTTATGCAAGATCAAGGTATAAAAACTAGCAACTTCGATAAAGATTTTAGTAGTTGGTCCGAACAAGGAAAAACAGTCGTGGGTGTCAGCAAGGGTAAGGAGCTGATTGGGCTGATAGCTCTGACAGATACTATTAAAGACGACGCAAAAAAAGCTGTCGCGCAACTGCAACAATTGGGCTATAAAATTGCAATGCTCACAGGTGACAATAAAAAAGTGGCTAAGTATGTTGCGAGTGAGTTAAAGATTGATTCTTTTTTTGCGGAAGTGCTGCCAGAGGATAAGGTTAAAAAAGTTAAACAGTTACAGGCCGAGGGTAACAAGGTAATGATGGTCGGAGATGGCGTAAATGATGCTCCAGCGTTAACTCAAGCAGACGTTGGCGTAGCAATAGGTGCCGGAACAGATGTGGCGCAAGAGTCAGCCGAGCTCATTCTGGCTAAAAATAATCCTAGAGACATCGTTAAAATAATTCGACTGAGCAAGCGGACGGTTTCTAAAATGCGACAAAATCTCGTTTGGGCTACTGGCTATAATGTGATAGCTATTCCTCTTGCGGCTGGCGTTTTGTACAGTGCCGGGATCGTGCTGAGACCAGAGTGGGGTGCAATCGCCATGTCTGCCAGTACTGTTGTTGTAGTTATAAATGCATTAATGCTAAAGCGGGCTGACTCATATATAAAAGGATAATCTTTTTTAATTAAGGTTCCTAGAGGTCAATATAAATATGGAACGGTTTAGAAAAATAAACCGACAGAGCTGATTGTAGACGCGGACATAAAAAAACAAATATCGGACTTAGTTATGGCTAAAATTGTTGAGTAGTAAAATCTGTTATACTTTTAGCATGAAAAAAGGACTATTTATCACACTTCTATCAATCATATTTGTTTTGGGTATCGCGCTAGCAGTCACACTCACTCTTTTATTGCGTGACAATCGGTCACAGCCGGAGGAGCAATCTCTGCCTGTAGCAGTTAATCAGCCGATAGTTCCAAAAGAGGAACCAACAATTGAGCCGGTTGAGACGGTGCCAACGGTCCCAGATGATTGGGAGGGATTTACTGACATTAACTACGAGGTTAACTTTAGTTATCCGCCTGAGTGGGGTGAGCCAGATGTCCAGAATATTACCGGCTTAGACGATTCCTTGTTTGGATTCCCAGAAACAGGCATTAATTTTGGCGATCCGCTGGAGGATATATTCAGAAGCGTACGAATTGTTTCAATCGATGAGGTTAATAAATCTGTAGGTCATGTTCAAGCTGCGGCAGATGAACTGCTTGAAGTTTACGATAGAAGAGATGTTGACGAGCTGGATACTGAAGATTTCACCTTTCCTCCGGTAAATGCCGGACTGATTGGTTTTACGGATCCCGTTTATGTGCAAAATCCTAGTGGATCATTTCGGGGTTTTTATGCCCACACAGAACGAATACAGGGTTTACCTAACTCGGGGCCTGCCCTTGAATTAAGTGAGATAAGCTTACAACTTACGGACGGTGATTTAGTGATTTCTCTATTAATATCAGAGGATACGTTTTTCAATAATGTGGCTTTTACGGCAGCAGCCAGCTGCAACATAGAAGATAGTTTGGTTCCGCCCGATACTAGCTTTGCAAGTTGTGCGATCCCGCGCGATTTTATCCCCGAAATTGATGTTGTTAAGAGCTTTGTGGCGAGTGTAGACCATCTTACATCTCTCTAGATTATGCATCTCTCCAATATCGACTTAAGCTTCTCCAGGCTGAATCAAAAAGCCGTCCTCAAGAGAAGACGGCTTTTTCTTTTGCAGGGTTTATCAATAATTACTTAAACCAGCGTGTATAAAAGATATCAGGACTATCAGTGCTGAAACCTTCCTGCCAGATCAGATGCGGTTGATAGAAGTAATCCAGGGCAAGGTCGATACTGACAGGCGAGGCACCCGAAGTAACTTGATCAGGTCCGCTCGCTCTTTTGCCGGCCCATTTCTGTCCGTCCCAGAAGATGTAGTAGAGATTGGTCGGATCAGGATCCGAGGGTGAGGCTGTGAAAGCAACCCCGACAGCGCCACTCAAAGAGTTTTCTATGATGGGACTGCGTGGTGTTAGTAAGTTTCCACTTATATTGTCCTCAGCGGAGCCAGTTAAACCTCGGTAAGCTTGACCATTCCAGGAACGAACAAAAATATGTTCGCTTGTATTTTTTCGACCCATCCAAGTCAAGATTGGGCGGCCATAATCAGAAATAGTAATTTCTGGGGTCGTTGCATAGGCATGATCTGCAGTCACACGGTCGAAAGTCTGCGATTTGTATCCCCGCCAAGTTTGACCGTTCCAGAAACTGAGATGAATTTCTGAAGTAGAATTTCCAGTGGTGTTAATCGAGGCCCAAACTACATATGGGCGTCCATCCGGGCTAAATTCAATGTCAGGTAGCAAACTTAGGTAACTAGTGCCATCACGACTGATGTTGTCGACGCTGCCCGTATGACCAACCCAGTCATTACCATTGAAGTAGCGAAAATAAACTTCCTGCGTGATACTGTTTTCCCAAACGACTGCGGGTTGATTAGTCTGAGGATTTAAGGCCAAACTAAAGTTTTCGCGACCGACTTGGGGCAGTGCGCTAATACCTAGCCTTTTGGTAACATTGTCAGCTTTGGCTGGATTTTTTTGACCAACCCAACTAGTGCCGTTCCAGCGTTTTAAGCTAACTTTGTATTTTGGCTGATTGTTACTACGGGGGTCCATTTGGTAATTAACATTATTTTGAACCCACTCATTAAATGGCTTAACTTTTTCAATCCAGGCAACGATAGGTCGATCCTGATTGTCCATAATTAAGCGGGGCGCAATGCTTGTTTCTGTAGTGTCTGAAATATTGTCAGGACCATCCTGATTAATCAGTCCGTGCCAATTCTGATCTTCTTTACAGGCAAAATAAATTTCACCATTGTTGCCATTGCGGTCAGCCCATGTGACACAAGGTTGACCCTTTGAATTAATTACAATTTGTCCTGCTGTGGCTTGACCGGTTTTGGTTACATTCATTGGATTGGTGTAGCCGCCGGATCGGTAGAGTTGAAAAGCTTCAGCACCAGGAGCGGCCGCGAGCATTAATCCAAATACGAACAAAAAGATAAATGAACTAGTAATAATAGGCTTTTTTGACATATATTTTTATTTAAGTTTTTAGCCATGTGTTATAGCGTAAGCTAGAGCAAATGTCAAATAGCGGCCAGTATCAGGTTGTTGGATCACTCACCAGGCGCAGCATCACAATAATTGACTTAGACACTCAAACGTGTCATTATTTCTGTTCGTTTAAAAAATTATGAATAAAGATAAAACAGATTTTGCCTCGCTTGGAATTGCACCTACTTTGTTAGGTGTTCTTGAGAAATTTAATTTTACTGAACCAACTCCGATTCAGGCCCAAGCGATTCCTATTGGAATAGAAGGCAAGGACTTAGTGGGTATCGCTCAAACAGGAACCGGAAAAACTCTGGCATTTGCTATTCCTATAATACAGCGCATAGCCAGACAAAAAGGGCAGGGGTTAGTTATTTTGCCAACGCGTGAGTTAGCTATGCAGGTGGATGAGTGGTTCCAAAAAATTGGACAATCTTTTGGCTTAAAAACTGCGATGTTGATTGGTGGGGCGCCAATCGCTAAGCAAAAAAACCAGTTACGCAAAGGGCCCCACGTTGTAATCGGTACACCAGGTCGCATCATTGATCATCTAGAACAACGCACCCTGAAGCTTAACCAGATTAATGTTTTAGTTTTGGATGAGGCAGATCGGATGCTAGATATGGGATTTGCTCCACAAATAAATAAAATTCTCGAAGAGGTTCCGTCTGCGAGACAAACTATGTTGTTCTCAGCCACTATGCCCGAGAATATTATTAAGATTGCGCGCAAAAACATGAAATTGCCAGTACACGTTGAGATTGCGCGCTCCGGAACTGCCAGTGAAAACGTAGAACAAGAGCTTTATATAGTCACTAGGGAAAATAAAAAAACTTTGTTAGGAGCAATTCTTAAAGAAGAGAAGGGCAGCGTTCTGATATTTACTAGAACCAAGCATGGCGCACGTAAGCTTCGTACGGTAATAGACAAAATGGGTTATCCCGCAGCAGAGATACACTCCAACCGCTCGCTCAATCAAAGAAAGGCAGCTTTACAGGGTTTTAAAAATGGGCGGTATCGCGTACTGGTCGCGACTGACATTGCGGCCCGCGGTATCGATGTTAAAGGTATCTCTTTGGTTATTAATTATGATCTACCGCAAGTGGCCGAGGACTATACTCATCGTATAGGTAGAACCGCGCGCGCTGGCCTCAAAGGTCGCGCCATAACTTTTGCAATTCCTTCAGAGGGTAGGGAGATACGTGACATTGAAAACCTTATTAGAACGGTCATCAAAATATCTAAAGTTCCTGGTGTAGCAGAAGAGAGTCTGCATTTTGCCAGCAAGGCGGAGCGCGCACGCTCACAAAGTGGTCGCGTTCGACGTTCAGGGGGCCACGGGCGTAATCGAGGCCGAGGACCTGGACAAAATAGGGGCCGTAGCAATTCTGGTAAAAAGTTTCATAAGAGTCCTTCAAAAAATAGACGTAGAGCACGTCGGTAGAATCAGATAAAAAATAAACCCCGGCTTTCTCAAGACGAGGTTGTTATGTATTGGATCTGATGTCTAGGCTTGATCGACAAGCCAGCCATCTTGGTCCATCTCTTGCCAGACTTCGCGGAGCCAGGCTCTTCTTTCCTTCGAGGGTAGTTGGACAATGCCGGTGTATAACTTGCCCCTAAAGGTGATGGTATTGCCGGTCACGCCACCTAGTTCAAAGATCGTAGTGATCTTAGTGGCCTTGGTCCGTATCGAAATGACCAAGATGCCGATTTTATCAGCATTCGGAGATTGACCGAACACCTCACAAATCTGATCAAACCCACTGGCTCTTGGGTATTTCGGTCGCTGACCAGCGTGGCGTCCTCCTCCAGCAAAAACCAGTACAGAGAACCCACTAGCTAGCGATTTTTCTGCACAGATTTTTACCCTTTCAATATCCGCGGCACTGCGGTCTCTCTTCACAAAACCACAATCCATTTCTTCAAGTGCAAACCTAATACCAGGGATCCACTTTAGGCCCCACTTAGGGATCCATGCCACGTGACGCTCCATGAGGTATGCGATGTTCAACAGTTCTGGGATATCAAGCGAGCTGCGATGGTCAGACACAATAATCAGCCGGTCCGGTACACTGGTTGGCAATTGGTGTATTCGCTTATAACCAAGAACCTTGCTTGACCAACCACAGATGTGTTTAGCCCAACGACATTGCCAGTAAGAGCAGGCCTTTTTGCCAGCCTCGCGAATATTATACTCGCGAGTGTACTTGGGTAGATTTCTACTTATAAACCAGGCTTGTATCTTGGCTTTCATATACAGCCAGTGAAGATGCGGCCAGATTACGGGAAAATATTCTAATGTAAAGATCAGCACTGCTGCTGTTCCACGTGAGTACACATTGAGCTTTCGAAACAGCTTCCGCATCTTGCTTCCTCCTTTCAAAAAATGGTACGAGAGCGGATAAAAAAGCTACCATCGAGCAGGTTAATAGTCAAAGCCAGATCTTTTACAGCTAGCAAATAACTTAATAGCCTATCCTCCAGATAGTGGAAGATCTGGTTGCAAAAAAGCCCGTCATCCGGGCCGGCGGTTTTTTTATACTTTGGCTTTATGTGTTATTAAGGTTGCATGTCTATTGGTTTAAAACTTCTTATCACGATCTTTCTGGGCGGATTTTCCGTGATTATTTTTTATTTCAGTTTGGAGTTGATAAGAACAAAATCCCTCCGCACCAAGCTAGACGATTATGAAAAAAATCCAGAGTCACGCACCTTAATCAGAAAATGGTTGTTTGGCTGGGTTTTGGGTGTACAAAGGTTGTTGCACAGATCGATTACGCAGGGCAGTGGAGATAAATTATTTAAGTGTCCG
>CAYSXT010000030.1:0-9499 GCA_964435075.1 uncultured Candidatus Saccharibacteria bacterium | reverse complement strand
TGCACTACCTCATCACTAACTGCGTTTACCCCACCTAAAATGTAGACCTGTCCACCGGATCCTACTACTCTCAATATCTCTGAGGCAGTACTGGCTGTCAGGTTGTCTTGGTGGGTTATTAATATAGGACCACCATGTCTGCGGGCAAAGGCGGCGCCTGGCATGGCATCAGGCCAATTGTAGGCATCAACTAGCGTTACTGAGTCAGCGCTGCCAGCGGTCGGGTAGGCGTCTTTGCTAATCGCTATTGCCGTATCAAATCTGTCACCGGCCCCGTGACTAGGAAGCCGCTTAAGTGTGTCAGGAATTGGATTTGCGTAGGCATCCAGCGCATCCCACATTTCTGAGCGGCCACCGTCGTAACCAAGTGCCCAAATTGCGATTCCGTGTAATCCTCTTGTGTCGGTATAAAAATATTTGGCTAAAAGGCTAGCATAGTCGTCATACCAAGTTTGAGTATCAGGACTTGAGTTTATTGTTGTGTAAGTAGCCTGAGAGGTGTTGTACCAGCTTTTACCAAAAGTTTGAGCTTGATTCTCGGCACTGTCATATAGTATGGCCCCCAGCGAGTCAATTGTAGAAGCAGGAACACCCGTTGAACTGGTCTCCCATTTGTGTCCGTACCAAGGCAGACCTAAAATCAGCTTATTAGCTGACGCTGCTGCCAAATAAGTGTCGACCGTATCTTGTAAAGAATAATTGCTACGCCAGTGCGGGTCATATAAAGGAGAGACTGGACCAGCCTCGGAGCTCCAAGAGCCAAAATAGTCGTAACCCATTATTACTACCCCGTCAGTTCCAGCGGCTATTCCAGCTATGTCATAAGCGTCGCTCCAGTCTATGGCGGGGAGAGCGCTAGTAACTTGGGAGCCAGACTTAGCCGCGTGCATTTTGGTGGTAACTACCTGATTAAAGTCGGTAAAGCGGGCTTTGTTAGACGCATCGAGCAATTCGAAGTCTATGTTTACCCCGTCGGCACCCACTCGCATTACTTCTGCAACTATATTATCAGCGGCTTTGTTGTAATCGGTTGGAGAAAAAATCAGGGTGTTTGTAGAGCTGGTGTCTACTGAGGTCACGGTCAATACCACATCCACTCCATTGGCGTGTGCTTTAGATATCAAGTCTGCAGGAGGGTCGTAGGTTGGGGAGCTTACCAGGTCTCCCTTATAGTCGACAACTATTTTAAACCAGGCGACTGTATCCAGTGACGACCAGCGAAAACTGTCCCAGACATTACCCATCCAATAGGGAACATAACCAAATACTTGGTTACCCGCGGCGTTGGCATTTACGTTGGCGTTAATATTCTCCGAATCGGCTGTCTTAGCTAGCCCGCTACCAGGATCTTGTAGATCAGCTGAGTTTTCGGCCTTAATCGTTTGCAGCTCTTTTTCTGTTAGCTTGGAAAACTGTTGATCTTGCTGATCTCGAAAACTTTGGTAATTATCTGGCACATCTGAGTTAGCTGCTTCAGCTTTTGGAAACGTACTAAAGAATACTGCAACAGCCACCAGCGAGATTAACGTTTTTTTCATATCTGCATTCTACAGGATTTTGGTGTTTTTGGTGTGAACCCTAAAAAATGACGATTAATACTATTTGATGTACGTTTTTAAACATGAAAAAACTGCACCCGGCCTTACTAGGACTTTTTCAAGCTTTGGCGGTTTCTTTATACATTGGCTTGATAAGCATTGTTCTCTTTAATGTTGATCATATTTTGACCAACTAAGCTAATTGCTCCAACAGCGCCTCAGTTGCCTTTTTGCCAATCAACTTTCCGAGTTCAGTTTCAGAAGCATCTGCTATCGCACTAACCGAACCATACTTTTGGATCAAAAGTTTTTTGCGGGCGGGACCTATACCAACAATCTCATCCAACAAAGACTTTTTACTGCGTGAGCTACGGACATGTCGATGAAATGTAATCGCAAACCGGTGAGCCTCGTCACGCATGCGTTGAACCAAATGCAGGGCAGCCGACCCGCGTTTTAATTTTATCGACTCCTTTTGTTTAGGAACAAAAAGTTCTTCCTCACGTTTTGCTAAAGAGGCGATTGGTATCTCTATGTCTAACTCTTCAAAAACAGACAAGACGGCATTGAGCTGAGGTTTGCCACCATCAATGATAATTAGGTCAGGCTTGGGCCACGCTTCATCCTCTTGCAAAATTCTGCGTAAGCGTCGGCGCAGAACCTCTTTCATCATGCCCACGTCATTGGGTTCCTCCTTTAGGGTGGCAATTTTAAAGTGACGATAATCTGGTTTGCTGGGTTTACCATCTATAAAGACAACCATCGAGCCTACCGCAGCCGTGCCTTGAATATTAGAGATGTCATAAATCTCAACTCGCTTTGGTGGTTTGGGTAGTGATAATCCATCCGCTAATTTTTGCAGGGCCATTGAGTTGTCCAAATTACTGGCCGACCACTCATGTGTCTTTTTGGCTCTAAACTCAAGAGCGTTTTCTTCGGCTATAGCTAACAATCTTTTTTTAAGCCCTGCCTTAGCTTGAGAAATTCGCAGCGAATGATCTAAGTGAAGAGTTAACATTCTTTTGTGTAACAAATCACTAATCGCATCAGCATCAGAAAGTTTAACCGGTAAAATTAGATCTTTTGGAAAAAATGTAGCTTGTTCGTAATGATTTAATATTAAAGTCCGAGCAATCTCCTCATCGGTGCTGGTCGCATCTATATTAAGAACAAAGCTTTCTTTACCAATCAGGCGTCCGTCCCGAATCATCAACAGCGAAGCAAAGGCTTTAGTGCGACGACGATCAGTTACAAACCCCACCACGTCTTGATTGGTAAACTTAGGAGAGAGCACAACCTGTTTAGCTGTCAGGTGTTTAATCTGTTCGATCTGATCACGCAAACGAGCGGCTTTTTCGTAACTAAGGTTTTGGGCGGCTTGTTGCATCTCCTTTTCTAAATCTCTAACAATAAAATCAAGCTTGCCCTCTAAAAAGAGTAGGACTTTATCTATGACCGCCCGATAATCCTCAGCCGAGATTTTTTCGACGCAAGGCGCGTCACATCTATTCAAATGATGCCGCAAACAGGCCCGATATTTTTTATCCGCGATTTGACCTTTGGCTAAATCCAGCTCACAGGTTCGGTAGGGAAAAATTCTTTGCAGGAGTCGCAAGGTATTCCGAACCGCAAACGCACTAGTAAAGGGACCAAAATATCTAGCGCGGTCTTTTGAGACACGACGCACGGTTACAACTTTTGGATAATCCTCTTGGGTAGTGACTTTAATAAAGAGGTAATGCTTGTCGTCTTTTAATAAAACGTTATAGCGGGGCTCATATTTTTTGATCAGGGTAGACTCTAAAATTAGAGCCTCCATCTCACTGCCGACTACAATCGTCTCTATATCTGCAATCTTTTTAATCATCGAAACTTTGGCTGGATTGGTCGAGCCTAGACTATCTCTAAAGTAAGATTGAACACGGCTGCGCAGATTCTTGGCCTTGCCAACATACAAGACAGTTCCATCTGAATTTCTAAACAAATAAGTACCTGCTTTTTTTGGCAGAGAATCCAGTTGCTGCTTAATTTTGTCGGTTTTATTAGTGCTCATGCAAACAAGCACTTTAGCTCTGAAAAGTGCTTAAGTCAATCGTCGGCGCGCTTGAAAACATCAAATCTGCGTGGTAGCTTTTTGCGATTGGGTGATTGCGCTAGATCGCAAAAGCTCAGCAATTTGCTCGTTTACATTTCTAGTTTTTTCAGTTTAAAGGAGGCAGAACAATGCTGCATGACGTAGAAGTCGTTGACTCATTTCGGGGTCTTTCGCCAACAGGCAAAGGCATTCTTCAAAACAGATGCGTGTCCTATTTGCTGCATCGCAAGTTGGGAGTACTCGAGGAGGAGTACACTTATCCGGCAGGCTATCACAAAGCTGACAACACCGTACTGCGTAAGTCTCATATCATTCCAATGAAATCCATTGTGGATTTTCGTTGGGACCGAAAGGGTCAACGTACTAAGCCACGCGCGATTTACTATCGCAACGGCTTGATGGCTTGTATGCGATCTCTTGGCCATGCTGAGATTGGAGGGCAACTGGAGATTGCCAATAAGGTCGAGCCGGTCATCGCCAAGATCGATCGCGTCTTTATGACGATGCGGCTGGGCATTCCGTCCTATTTGTACCAACCTATCGGAATCGAGATCGCTAGACTTCTCGATGACATTGGTCCGCGTGTCAGGGAGATCAATCTTCTTAATGCGCAAGAGCGACTCTTGACCTGTATCTACTGGCCCTTGGGTCCCACCAAGCCAGCGGTACTCAAAGTCAAGGATCGTACAGGGCGCACAAACCTCGGGATGTTCTATCTCAAGATGCCTGCGGTTCTGCATCATCTCGGAAAGCGTCGCAAAAAGATCCAGAAGATTCGACCTTTTCTGGATTCCAGATCTCGGGCTGCACTCTTCCGCACTAAGGAGCTAAACAAGCTAGCAGCTGATCTCTACCGACTGACTGAGAATTTTGCAGCAACTAAAAAAGTCAGCTACAAAATCCTACGACGTCAGTTGATCGAGGTTAAAGAGGGCTATGAGCAAAAGATGGTCAGACCCTATGTCGACAATGCTATGTCCTCTATTGAGGACATTGATAAAGCCCTGGGCATTATCGCTATACTCGACAAATGGTCAAACTCCGCAGACGAAAACATCGAGCGCTACAAGAATGAGCTGGCAGCCTATCTGCGAAAGCTCAAGGCGGCGGCTCAGTCGTTTATGATGATCAGCGACTGCTCAGCTCTGGTCTGGACGATAAGCAGTTGGCGACAGCTTGCTTATCATCCGACAGAGCAACAGATAGAATGGTTCTACTCTTGTTGTCAGAACCTCAAGGACCGTCTTAAGTCTGAGGATGACTCTGACTTTGAGGAACCGGTCATCTATCCCGTCACCTTTGGCTTGAACATGCTCCTCGAGCAGTCTCAAGCCCCTACGCGGACACTAGAGGAGGCCGAAAAGAACTTTCTGGTTCCGGCCTACAACTATCTTGAGGCGATAGTTGACTCGCTCTCTTTCCGTGAGGAAGTCGTTTACCTCGATGGTAGTAAGGAAGTTCCTTACTAATCCAACACAAAACACAGCTCCTGCTGACGCAAGTCGGTGGGAGTATTTTTTATATTTAAAAAAATAACCCGTGTCTCCTGAGAGAAAACGGGTTAAGCGTTGCTGCTTTCTTCAAAGCCACTACTTAAAAGGTTGTGGGCTAATAGTTTGCAGAAACGCAGGGTCTGTAGAGCCGTTCGATATACGAACTCGATGATCTCCTGGTATTTCACGGAGTCAGGATTCTCTAGCTGGCGCAGTACCTCATTGTGGTACAAGGTCTCGGCTTTGCAACACTGAATAAAGAGATCGAACTCTTCATCAGTTGACCGACGCCGGTACTCTTGGATAACGTCCGTCTTAGTGTCACGGCTTAGGCAATATCCCTTAAGGGGCATGAGCCTACGCACCACATGTACCGGCGTCTCAAGAGCGGCCTTGAGGAGCGGCTCGTTGTGACTCTTTATGTCGAGCGTTGCAAGGCCAGATTCTAGTTCTCGTATCACTCTAAAGAGATATGTACAAAACTCTTGCGGTTCACTTGTCCAAGCCCAAACCGTTTTGAAGTAGGGCACTGGATCACACTTGATAGCCCAACCGGTCGTGCTGCAGTACTTGAGATGATCGCGGAGTGATATGTCGATACCATGAGCCCCGATCTTGGCCGAATTAACGTCGACCGCCTGGATATCGAGTGCTACGTTTTTCATAGCGGCCTGGCGGGTTACTGAGCTCAACACTAGAGGTTGCTCGTTATGGTCGTTGGGTTTGTATAAAACCAACAAGTCTACGAAACTGCGAACGGTTACCGTTTTGTGGGCCAGGGCACCGTAGATTACAGCGCCAATTACGTCCGGATTGTTTGCTAATCGCTCCCTGATAAGGCTGCCGATAAAGCTAAACGATTCGATTTCTGGCACGTGATCAGGAATTTCTTCAAAGCGAAAAATTCGGGCCATTTGCTGCACCTTTCTTATTTTTAGGAACAACGTTTTGGCAAAACAACCAAAGCGATCTCTGAAAATAGCTGATAGGACCTTAAAAGTCAAAGATAAGCCAATGGGTAAATTTTAGATTTGCCAAAGACTAAAAACTCCTCTATATTTATGAGTTTGCTTCTCAACTTGTCAAAAGTTTGCCAACACATACCCTTGAAAGTATCTCAGTTTTCGGGTAAAGTGTTCGCTTATGTTTGATCGAATAATCGTTAGGGGCGCGAGGGTCCATAATCTTAAAAACATCAAGCTCGAAATCCCGCGAGACAAATTTGTTGTGATTACGGGTCTATCGGGTTCTGGAAAATCAAGCCTAGCTTTTGACACTATTTACGCCGAAGGTCAGCGCCGGTATGTAGAATCCTTGTCAGCTTATGCGCGTCAATTCTTAGGTTTAATGGATAAACCGGACGTTGATCAGATTGAGGGTCTCTCACCAGCCATCTCAATTGATCAAAAATCTAGTTCTCGAAATCCACGCTCAACAGTCGGTACCGTTACAGAAATATACGACTACTTAAGACTTTTGTTTGCGCGAGTTGGTCAGCCACACTGTCCAAAATGTGGAAACGAGGTACATGGTCAGTCGGTAACACAAATCGTTGATCAGATTTTGAGTCTGCCTCAAAACACTAAGGTTATGGTCATGGCTCCGATCGTCAGAGATCGTAAAGGTGAGCATAAAGATGCGTTAGCCAAAATTGTTAAGGGTGGTTTTGTCAGAGTTAGACTGGATGGAACAATAATGGAGCTCGAGGAAGCGCTCGATAAAACTCTCGACAAAAAGAAAAAGCATTCTATTGAGATTGTGGTTGATCGTTTAGTTATAGAGGGGGATGGTCAAGATGATCGACCAAGAGTAGCTGACTCAGTTGAGACCGCGTTGAAGCACGCTGAAGGTTTATTGCTTTTGAATATTACAGAAGAGATTTCTAATGGTGACGGAACTTATCGCGAAACTGTTTCCGATCAACTAATCTCAGAGTTTTTCTCTTGTGCTGATTGTGGCATTAGTTTGCCAGAGGTTCAGCCACGGAACTTTTCTTTTAACTCCCCACACGGTGCCTGTCCTGCCTGTACTGGCCTTGGAACAAAACTAGAGGTCGATAAGAGTTTAGTTATTCCAAATCCAAAGCTTACTTTGGCTCAGGGAGCTATTCAACCATGGAGTCGTACGACTGCCAAACAAACTTGGTATTCTCGCTTGCTAGAGGCGATCGCAAAAGCCAATAAGTTTACGATCAACACACCGATTAACAAGCTGACTAAAAAGCAGCTAGATGTTTTGTTATACGGTAGCGATAAAAAAATATTGGTAACAAATCCTGGTTCTAACATTAAAGCTTACGAGACAACTTTTGAGGGCATTATAAATAACCTTGAGAGACGTCATCGGGAGACAGATTCAGATTACATTAGAAAAGAACTCGAGCGTTATATGCGCATCGAAAACTGTGAGACTTGTCAGGGTAAAAGACTTAAACCCGAGGCTTTGGCAGTAACAGTGGGAGAGCAATCGATTGATGTTGTGTCAGCGATGACAATCACGGAAACAGCTGATTTTTTTAAGAATTTACCCAAACATTTAGACAAAAGACAAAAGGAGATCGCTAAACAAATCCTTAAGGAGATTCAGTCGCGATTACAATTTTTAGAAGATGTCGGCCTTAGTTATCTCACTTTAGATCGGAGTGCCAATACTTTGTCCGGTGGTGAGGCGCAGCGCATACGCTTAGCAACTCAAATCGGGTCGTCTTTGGTGGGTGTTTTATATATTTTAGACGAGCCTTCAATTGGTTTGCACCAAAGAGACAACGCCAGGCTTATTAATACTCTTAAGAGACTAAGAGAGTTAGGTAATACAGTATTAGTGGTAGAACATGATGAAGAAACGATGCTCGAGGCCGATCATTTAATTGATATTGGTCCAGGAGCGGGTGCCGAGGGTGGAGAGGTAGTATCACAAGGAACACCTCAACAAATTAAGAAGGATAAAAACTCATTAACCGGGAAGTATCTGTCTCGTGAGCTGACGATTGTCTCACCGACTGAGTATCGCAAAGATACGGGTAAAAAGCTTACAGTCAAAAAGGCTTCTGCTCACAATCTACAAAATATTAATGTTGATATTCCACTAGGGAAATTTGTGGCCGTCACCGGAGTTTCTGGTTCTGGTAAATCAACTTTTGTAACGGATATTTTGGCCAAAGCTTTAGCTAAAAAGTTTCATGGAGCAAAGGCACTACCAGGAGAGCACCAGTCTATAGATGGTCTGCAACATTTAGATAAGGTAATTACCATTACACAGGCTCCGATTGGAAGAACTCCGCGCTCAAACCCAGCCACTTATACGGGAGTCTTTACTTTGATCCGTGATCTGTTTGTTCAGACTACTGAGGCAAAGGTCAGAGGTTATAAGGCAGGACGTTTTTCTTTTAATGTTAAAGGTGGACGTTGTGAGGCTTGTGCGGGAGATGGATTAGTACGGATTGAGATGCACTTTTTGCCAGATGTATATGTAGAGTGTGAGGAGTGTAAGGGACAACGTTATAACCAAGAGGCTCTAGAGATTCATTATAAGAACAAAAACATTTCTGAGATCTTAAATCTGAGTGTCTCGGAAGCCTCGATCTTTTTTAGAAATGTTCCGGCTTTAAAAACCAAACTACAAACTTTAACGGATGTTGGTTTGGGATACATCAAGCTGGGGCAATCCGCTACAACTTTGTCCGGTGGAGAGGCGCAACGTATTAAATTAGCAACGGAGTTATCTCGACGAAGTACCGGTAAGACTCTTTATATCTTGGATGAGCCTACAACTGGCTTACATTTTGATGACGTTAAAAGGTTGTTAAACGTTTTAGGTAAATTAGTCGATAAAGGTAATACCGTTTTGATAATCGAACACAACTTAGACGTGATTAAGTCTGTTGATCATATTATTGATCTGGGTCCCGAGGGCGGTTCTGGCGGTGGTCAAGTAATAGCTACCGGGACACCTAAACAGGTAGCAGAAAACAATAATAGTTACACTGGTAAGTTTTTGGCACAGTTATTTGCCAGAGATAACAAAAAGTCCGGCAAAAAAGTTATAGATATCAGCGGCTTAAAGACCCGAAAAAAGCCTGCGCTAAAATAATCCGCGGTAAGGCAACGGGCTAATCTTTATTATTTCGATTGAGCAATTTCGATCGGGAAAGAGGCGCGTAAAACAACTCGACTGGCATCGGACTCCGTAATGGAGAGTGAGCCTTTATGTTCTTTGAGGATCCATTTGGCGAGAGACAGTTCTAGTCCTGTGATGCCGTAACTACGATCATTATGATGACTCCATGAGTGAGTAAACTGGTCGAGTAGCTCCTGCTGGGTTTTTCTCTCTAGGGTCTTTTCTGGTTTTATGATGAGATCGACAAAAGCAAAACT
>CAYSXT010000029.1:0-9661 GCA_964435075.1 uncultured Candidatus Saccharibacteria bacterium | reverse complement strand
GATGGGCCGAACCGCGGCAGGAGTTAGGGCTATTACGCTAAAGCGGGAGGATGACGCGGTTGGTGCTGGAGTTGTTACAACGTCTGATCATAAAGACAAGCAAGCCAGTGTTTTAGTAATCACTAAAAATGGTAACGGTAAAAGAACAATGCTCTCGGAGTATCGACTGCAGGGTCGGGGGGGATCAGGAATCCTGACGGCTAAAGTTACCACCAAGACCGGTCCAGTCGTTGGCATGCGCATGCTCAATGAAGAGCTACTAAAACACGACTACGTATTAATATCCGGTAAAGGCACAGTAATCAGAGCTGCCCTGGAATCTGTTCCTAAACTAGGTCGCTCAACGCAAGGGGTAAGACTAATGAGTCTCCGTGACGGTGATTCTGTTGCATCAATCGCGATCCTTTAGTAGGCTTGTCTGGTTAAAATTCTTCAAAACTAATGCCACATCCAAAGAAAAGACAATCTAAAGCCCGCTCAAGCAAAAGGCGTTCCGCCTGGATGGGTATTTTAAATGCACCAAAACTAGTGCCGTGTCCTAAATGTTCTACTCCCAAGCTGCCCCACGTAGTTTGTAGTACTTGTGGCACATATAAGGGAGAACAAGTTATCGAGATCAAAGAGCGCATGACCCGGAAGGATAGACGTGCCGCTGAAAAAGCCGCCGCAGAAGAGGCCCGCAAAGAAGAAAAAGCCGCTAAAGAAGCCAAAAAAGACAAAAAATAGCCTAAGCGCTAAATAGTGGCAGTGGACTGACCTTTTATGTTAATATTTGGTTATTATTTAATTGTTTAAATCTTACTTCTCATGCGTGCACTCACTATCTCAGCAATCGTTATCGGCGCTATCGCCATCATATTATCTCTTTGGGCCATTACAGGTGGCTTTAGTGGAGGAGGAACTTCTGTAGGTGGAGTAGGTGCTCTACAAGATGGGGCAGTAAGTAGTGAAATACCAACCGCAAACAAGAAAGCTACTAGTGTTGTATCTCCAGCTTTTCTTGATGGTACGGAAATGACTGCCACTCTTACAGGTAAAGATGATGCTCTTTTTAAGATCCAGACAACTCTAAATAGCAATGGTAAATTAGTTTATAAAATTTTGAGCGTTACGGGAAACCTAAATGCTGCCACAGAACTTAAAACTCTAGAAGACCTAGCACTAAAAATGAGTGCTTCTTCTGCAGCCGATGCTGAATTCAAAAAAGCTGTCTCGCAATATGCAGAGAAATATATTGATATAGCAACAGCTATGAATGTTGCTACTCGGCTCGCTACAGAAGTTAACGGAAACGCCATGGCTGCGGGCAAAACAATATCTTCCTCTGCTCAAGATCTTTTGAACGATAAGAATGCTATCCTAATAGAAGATCATCTAGAAGATATCTCTAATTTGAGTGCAGTTCAGGACATTGTGGGCACATCAATAGTTAATGAGATACTAAAACCAAAAGTAGTCCAGTAAAAACCTATCACTTGATTTAATCGTTTTTTGGGGGTATACTACCTTCTAGTCAATTTTTAGTGTTCTTCTTTATTTAACAATCCAATTTAACGGCAAATGGCCAACAGACATCTTGCACGAACAATTGCTCTCCAATCTCTTTACGAGTGGGATTTTAATAAAAAATCCTTGGAGGATTTAAAGAAAATTGTCGAGCACAATGTGGCAGAATTTGCACCAGGTCTCAAGGACGACAGCTTTGTGTATCATCTTATCGATGGGGTTACAAAAAACCAAAAAGAAATCGATGGGAAGATAGTCAAAACAGCTCCTGAGTGGCCCCTCGATCAAATAACGCTCGTGGACCGCAACATCATGCGGATAGGAATTTTTGAGTTACAGCATGATGATCAAATCCCGCCCAAAGTAGCTATCAACGAGGCAATCGAGTTAGCCAAAACTTTTGGTGGCGAGGCCTCCGGCCGGTTTGTAAACGGTGTTTTAGGAACTCTCTTCCGCAATATGGGTGGAGAAAAGGAGTCTGACGCAACCACCACGGCCACGGACGACAAGTCGGAAGACGAGCCAGCCAAAAAAGAATCCAAGGATAAAGATAAAAAAGATACTGCTAAATCTGACTAATAATCAGCTTTTAAAATTTAGCAATGACAACACCAAAGACAGAGGACTTCAGCAATTTAGAAGAAACTCTTAAAATAAAGTTTAACAACGTCGATCTATTGCGACACGCATTAGTGCATCGCTCATATTTAAACGAGAACCCTAATTTTGAGCTACCTCATAATGAGCGTCTTGAGTTTTTAGGAGATGCCGTTCTTGAGCTAGTGGTAACAGAATACTTATACTCCAATTACTCTAACCCCGAGGGCGACCTAACCAACTGGCGCAGTGCCATCGTTAATTCTAAAAAGTTAGCCGAAATTTCTAAGCGCCTCGGTTTTGAAAAATATCTCTACCTCTCAAGAGGTGAGTCTAAAGATACCGGTCGGGCTCGCGAGTATATCTTGGGCAATGCTTTTGAGGCGGTAGTCGGTTCCATCTTTTTAGATCAAGGATTTGATGCGGCTAAAGAGTTTATTAATAGAGAGCTAATAGTGGAGCTACCAAACATTATCGAGAAAAAACTCTATCTAGATCCAAAATCTAATCTGCAAGAACACGCCCAAGAAACGCTAAAGACTACACCGCAATACCGCGTGCTGGAGTCCTATGGACCTGATCATGACAAGCGCTTTAAAGTCGCCGTGTACTTAAAAAATGAGCAAGCGGGAGTAGGACACGGCACCTCTAAGCAGGCAGCTCAATTAGAGGCAGCAGTAGACGCCCTCAAGAAAAAGGGCTGGAATAATTAATGTCTACAGCACTAATCATTATTACCGTCTTAACGGTCCTATTAATGTTAGGTGGGTTACTGGGGTCTTTAGCACCGTTTGTTCCGGGCACCCCTTTAATCTTTTTGGCGGCACTAATATATGGCATTTACACTGGATTTAGCGAAATTACTGTCGGAGTCTTAGTGGCACTAGCAATTATTGCTATTCTCGCCACGTTGTCAGGATATTTTGCCTCAGCAGTAGGAACAAAAAAGCTTGGCGGCTCAAAGTGGGGGGCACTTGGTGCAGTCCTTGGCGTTATTGTCGGTATCTTTGTGGGAGGACCAATCGGGCTCGTCGCTTTTCCTTTTGCTTTTGCTGTCATATTTGAACTTATCGCTGGCGCCTCAACCGAAAAATCTTTAAAGGCCGGACTTGGTAGTGTTTTGGGTGTACTCGGAGGAGCCGTTGTTCAGTTTATGCTGTCGGTCTCGATGATACTTATTTTTGTAATTGCGTTATTTTAGACTCTCGGTCCAAATAGTAAGCGCTAGGCTAGAAAAAAGACCTCAATATTGTTAGCATTAAGCCAGTCGCATGCAATTACGATCACTACATTTGAATGGCTTTAAAAGCTTTGCCGAACCTACCGACCTGAGTTTTTCTCCGGGTGTTACGGCTATTGTCGGGCCTAATGGTTCTGGTAAAAGTAACATAGCTGATGCGGTTAGATGGGTACTCGGTGAGATGAGCCGCAAAACCTTGCGTAGCAAAAAGAGTGAGGACGTAATTTTTGCCGGCTCCAAACTAAAGGGCGGACAAAGTATGGCTGAGGTCACTCTGACACTTGATAACTCTGATAATCAAGTTCCGATTGATGCGGCTGAAGTCTCGGTTACTCGCCGTCTCTTTAGAAATGGCGAGAGTGTTTACGAGATAAATGGAACCCAAGCTCTGCTTCGCGATATTCAAGATATTTTAATCAAAGCCGGTCTGGCTCAGAGAAGCTACGCCGTTATTGGCCAAGGACAAGCTGATGAGATCGTTAAGGCAAGCCCCAGCCAGCGTAAAGAGTATTTTGAAGAGGCCGCGGGTATCAAACAGTTCCAAGCTAAAAAAGATCAGACACTTAGAAAGTTAGAAGTTACTCGGCGCAACCTCATAAGAGTTGATGATTTAGTGCGAGAAATTAAACCCCGCGTTAATAGCCTTAAACGCCAAGCCGATCGGGCTGCCAAAAGAGAAGAGATCGAAAAAGAGTGGCGATCACAAAACTTAATCTGGTTTGGGGCAGAAATTACCGCCTTAGATCAAGGAGCTAGCAAAGAGGTTGATGCCGCCAAGAATATTACTGACCAGCGGACAAAACTGGAGTCGGAAATTAAGACTTTAGAAAAAGAGACAACGACCAAAGAACAGTCCCGTTTAGAAGACGAGCGTGAGCACTCACATGAGCGTCTGATTAACTTAAGAAAGCAGTTAGCAGACTTAGAGGGCAGGCGTACAACTATTAAACGTAAGCGAGCAACTTTGCAAGAACATGGTCTCCCAAGTGAGTTGGCAGGTCTTCCTAAGGAGATTGCAGAAAAAGAGGGCGAGCTCGAGCGCTTAACTCGTCAAGCCAAAACCCTAGTGCCACAAGTGGAGAGTTTAAGAAAATCTATTACAGAAGCAGAGAAAAAAAGCCAAGAGACTGCTTCAAAAATACAAACTCTACGAGACGCCCTCCAAAAAGCTCGCCCGGCGCGCAATATAGATCAGACTGAAATATCTAAGCTTGTTAAAGATGTTCGTGTAGCCTTAGACCAACTTTTTGAAAAAATTAAAAGCACCTCCACAGTTGAGGAATTACCTGAGCTCGTGCGTCTCGCTGATCAACCTCGCCAACAGCTTGATATCTTAAAAAGCAAGGTTGATCGAGGACTACCTCAAGACACTGACAAGCTTAATACAGAGTTAGACAAAATTATGGAGTCACGCGACGAGCTTCTAGCAGGCCTCGCTAAAAACCGAGCTCAGCTCGCCAGTCGTGAGACAGAGCATAAGTTTTTAAGCCGACAGATTGAGGAAGTTCAGGGACTTGTTACAGAGCTCAAAGAAAGACTGGCCGGTGCTAAAAAAGCGGGAGAGGAGGGAGCCACTGAGGCCAACCTTGCCCACCTAGCTTCCGAGTTAAAAGACATCGAGCAAAAGATCGCCACAGATGAGGAGCAGCTAAACTCTCTAGAACAAGAAGAGATAACGCTTGATGAAAAATTCCAGCAGTCGCTAGAGCAAGAGCGAGAGTCTGAGGGACGTGCCCGTGAGCTTCGCAATCAGTTGGCTAAAGTTGTCGAAAAACAAGCCGAGCTCAACGTGGCTAAGGGTAAATATGATGTCCGTCGTGAGGATTTAATAAAACAGGCAGAACAAACCCTAGGCCAAGAGCAAGCTAAAGTACTTGAGCGTGGTGGTGCAGAAGGAAAATCTTTTGAAGAACGAGCTACTCTCAAAAATAAGATAGATCAACTACGTAAAAAAATGGACTTAGCAGGTGGTATTGATGAGGACGTATTAAAAGAGTACGAAGAAACCAATGAGCGTTATGAATTTTTGACATCACAATCAACTGATTTAAGTCAGGCCTCAGATAAGTTACGCGAAGTTGTTCATGAGCTAGACCAAAAGATCCAAACTAAATTTAACAAAGCCATACAGCAGATGAACCTTGAGTTTGATAAAGCTTTTAAAGTTTTATTTGATGGTGGAGCAGCCAAGCTCACGACTATTAGAGCTGCTAAGAAATCTGCCGTAAAAGATGAGCTAGCAGACACCGAATTCACCGAGGCGCCAACAAAAACTACTAAAAACAAAGCTTTCGAGAGAGAGATGGCCGAGGATGAAGTCACAGAAGAAGTTGATCGCTTACGTAATTCTTTGGGAATTGCAGGGATAGATATTAAAGCAACCCCTCCTGGTAAAAAATTACAAGGAGTCTCAATGCTGTCAGGTGGAGAAAAGGCTCTGACCTCTATAGCATTACTATCAGCTATATTAGCGACTAAGCCCTCACCGTTTGTTGTGTTAGACGAGGTCGACGCTGCATTAGATGAGGCCAACAGTCGCCGTTTTGCCAAAATTATAAATAGCCTCTCTCAAAAGACTCAGTTTATTACCATCACCCACAATAGAGAGACTATGCGCAAAGCCGATATTTTGTATGGAGTCACCATGCAGCGCGACGGTATTTCTAAACTCCTCTCAGTTAAACTCGACGAAGTAGACGAAACCCAGGCCCTTGCGAATGTTTAGTTTTTTAACTATTATCTAATTATTAATCATTAGATATATTCCCATGAAAACAAATATTATTTCTTGGATCGCCTTAGTTCTCGGTGTTGTAGCTCTGGCTTTTTCGCTTACTCAATTTATTAATTCTGATGCAGGCACACTTTCAAGACAACCCTACAGGGTTATAGGCACTGGAGGTGGAGGCGGCACAGGCGGTAACTGTCCTCCGGAAAATCCAGTGGAAATTTGTACCAACACGGGTGCGGGAGGCACTGGTGGAGTTTGCTGGTGCGGTAGTTACCAATAAATTTAGAGCTTACTTTAGCCTTGACTTGTAAAAAGATCTAGTTTAGATTGCCTTGCATGCTATCTATTCGTTTAGCGCGCGTGGGCCGAGTTAACTGGCCTGCTTACCGCGTTGTAGTTCAAGAAAAACACCGCTCACCTGTTTCAAAAACAGTAGAAATCTTAGGTCAATATGATCCTAAGACAGAACCTGCAAAATTTGAGATTAACAAAGAGCGCTTAGATCACTGGATGTCAGTAGGTGCCAGACCAACTGTTTCTGCGGCTGAGCTTTTAGTTAAGCAAGATCTTCTTAAGATAGAACAAGTTCCAGAACTTCAACATGAGCGTGAACTAAGAGAGGCTTCTAAAAAAAGAGTTGGCGAAAAAAAGGCCTGGAAAGCTCAAGTAGAAAAAGACAAGAAAAAGCGTGCAGAGGTAAAATCTAAAGCCAACGAAAAGCCAGCCGAGGACAAACCGTCAGAGGAAAAAACAGCAGAAAAACCTGCCGATGCGCCAAAAGACGCCACTGAAGCTAAAAAAGAAGAGCCTAAGGTAGAAGATAAAGAGTCCAAATAGCTAGAGGCAAAATATCTTAAGACGTTAATAAACTTATAAACTTTGCCTAAATTGTCTATTTAGAGCATAATTTTTTTATAAATAATTAATTACTTTCCCATTCCAATGAATATAAAAATAATTTCCTGGCTAGCTCTAGCCATAGCAGTAGTAGCGCTAGCACTAAGTATTACTCAAATGGTAACCAACGGAAGCACGGTAGCAAGTGGCTCTCAATTCAGATTCAAATCTAATGACGAACCATTAGGTGACTGTTTTTCGAACGGCCAAAAAATTGCTTCTGGTGTTACTGAAGCAGTGTGCAACACCAGGGGCGGAGTCTTTATCGGGGGTATAAATATAGGCAAATAAGCCCTCATTGACATTTTAGGTTTTTTATGCTATACACTCTCTCTAGGAGTAGACGTGCCACATTTTAAAAAGTGGACACGCACTTGCGAAACAGTCGAATCGCGGTTTTTTGCTGAAACGCCCGAGCGGCCCTTTGGGGCCCACAAAAAAAAGGCTCTAGCAGATACTCCAGAAATAATCCGTTTAACTGTCTAAAAAGAAATGGCAGAACGATACACTGACCAAGAGTTCGTCGAGTACGTGGTCAAGTCCATTGTGGACCACCCCGACGACGTCAAAGCAGAGCGCACCATCGATGAGTTGGGTGTGCTGATTACCTTATCCGTAAACCCAGAGGACATGGGTCAAGTAATTGGTCGTCAGGGCATGACCGCCAAATCAATTCGTACTTTGTTACGAACGATTGGTGCGAAAAATGATGCTCGGGTCAATCTAAAGATCCTTGAACCAGAAGGTGGACGGGGTCCTAACCCTCGCGGCGGCGATCGCCCAAGCAGGGATGGTGACAACCGAGGTTCCGACCGTGACCCATCGAGAGATGCGTCTCAGGACGAACAACCTCAAGGTGACCAAGGTCAGGCTCCAGCGGCAGAAATGCCCAAGGCCGAACCGGAAGCTAATCCGATAGACGACTTGAAGATCTAGATTTATTTAGATTAACATTCGTCAAATCAGCAAAAAAACCGGACCACGCTTAATAGCAGGTACGGTTTTTTGTTTGTTCATCCTAGTAACATTCTGTTAGCTTATTTGCATGAACAAAAAGTATTTAAAAGAGCATTTATATCGGGTGGTTACTATCTTTCCAGAACTGATAAATGACTACGCAAAAGAGTCTATTTTAGGACGTGGTCAAAAGGCTGGTGTTATTAAAATTGAGGCTGTTGATCTCCGTAAATACACAACCGACAAGCATCATAAAGTTGATGATACTCCCTACGGTGGAGGACCTGGCATGATCCTAAAACCTGAGCCTATTTTCGAGGCAGTCGAAACATTAAAAGAGCAAGACAAAAAAGTAGGAGTGACCGCCGGCCAAGTTATTTTGCTAGATCCAAGAGGTGAGCCGTTCACTCAAAAAATTGCTCAGGAGCTGAGCAATCATCTTAATCTAATTTTTATTGCTGGCCGCTACGAGGGTATAGACGAGCGAGTGCGAAAAAACTTAGTGGACCGCACAATCTCCGTGGGCCCTTACGTCTTAAGCGGGGGAGAGCTCCCCGCCCTCACAATTATTGAGGCCACAGCCAGACTAGTACCGGGAGTTTTAGGAAAAGAAGAGAGTCTAAAAGAAGAAAGCCATTCTAATGATGAGATGGGTGGCGATCTTGAATATCCTCAATACACTAAGCCAGCAGATTTCCGAGGGTATAAAGTTCCAGATGTACTTTTATCTGGTGATCATGGAGCTATTAAAAAATGGCGCAGCTCACAAGCAAAGCGGGCCGACTAAACTAGTCTTCGCGGTGGTCGACGTAGGATCCGCCCCGCGTTTTCTCAATTATATCAATGGTAGCCCTCACTGCATCTCCCATTGACTTACCTATTTGTCGGGGGGGACCGATAATATCCCCAGCTGCCCAAACACTTTCTACGTTTGTGCGGCCCTCACGCGTAACCTTAAGAACCTGGCCTTCCATCTCTAGACCTAAGGACTTAGCGAAATCAATTGCGGAGGCTGTTCCCATTGATAAAAAGAGACCGTCAATTTTTTCTTTGGTTCCATCCATAAACTCAACAGCAGTAACCCACTTAGGACCCACTACTTTAGCGACCTTATTGCTAATTACCTCAATATTGTTTTTCTTAAGAAGTTTTTTCCAGCGATCGCTCATCTTACTGCGAGCGCCGTTTAGATTGACCATTACTTTATCGGTATGAGCCAATAACTCGATTGCCTCACTGGCAGCCAAGTCACCCGCACCCACTACCATAACTTTTTTCTTTTTAAACATTGGTCCATCACAGGCAACGCAAACGGCTACACCTCGCCCGATCAGTTTAAATTCATTCTCAATGCCCGCAGATCTAATTTGCATGCCTGCTGCAATTAGCAAATTCTTGGCACCGTAATCCTGTAATTGAGTATGAACAATAATCTTGGCATCCTTAAACTCTTTTTTGATTTTCTTGGATGGCATGAGATCACAATCGACGCAACGCAATACTTCCTCAACCCTAATCTCAGCCCCATATTTTTTGGCGTGTTTTTCGCCGAGCTTGATTACATCAGGACCACTCAAGCCATTGGGAAAGCCCAATAAATTATGAACACTCGGCACACGCATCAAGTTACTGCCGTTCTTATCTTTTAAAACTAAAGTCTTTAATCCAGCTCGTGCTCCATATATACCCGCCGTTAATCCTGCAGGTCCCGCACCGACAATCATAAAGTCATA
>CAYSXT010000028.1:2707-10093 GCA_964435075.1 uncultured Candidatus Saccharibacteria bacterium | reverse complement strand
GAATTTTTATCTCATGGCTACCTCGCGCTTACCTTGATCAACAAATCGGTACATCAATTTATCACCCTCTTTGCCATATTTGCCCAGCAATATGTCCGCATACTCTAAAACAGGAGTTTCCATAGGAGAGAACCCAAACTTTTCAAAAGTCGTGGCAACTTTATTAATCAAGCTGCTTAGTTGCAGCGCGTCCTCGGACATATAATCCCGAAAACCTTTAAGAAGTCGTGGTTCTACACTCATCGTAGAGCAAGAATAACACGAATTGGGCCATTGATGCCCGCAAATAATCAACCAAAAAAGAAAACACCGGCTCTTGCGAGCCGGGTTTCCTTGAAAAAGTGAATTCTCGTAAAAGAATCCTATTTACTTTTTCGTACTGGATGCGCACTTCCCAAACGTACCCAGCTGATCAAGGTTACACTATATTGACATATTTGTCAAGTATGGCGTGTTTTGGTGAAATTTACACTTTTTACAGCTTTTTTTAGCTTAATAAAGCCATTCAGGACGATAATACCACTAGATTTGCTAGTGTATCCTCCCGATTCACACGCAAAAATTATTTCAACCGTAAAACCGCCCACGAATGGACGGCCTTACGGGAATCAAGAGGACTCAAAAGCTCTTCATATAAGGGGTCGGGTACTTATAATTCTTTCCGCTTGATGCAAAGGCACTTCCCTGAACCTTCACCGCAAGTTATGGATCAAACTGACGATTACTCGTCTAAATAAGATCTCCCAAACCTTGCGTCTATTTTACCATCGTAATTGTGTACTTTTAGTTGAGAAAAGTTAGCTTAACCTAGCGATTCCACATTAATTACAGAAAAATCGACCGCAGTACTACACCGACCATCAACACCGATATCCACTATTTTGTGGACGGCGGACCAGGCAAGCATGTCTTTAAGTTAATATCCCTATTTACCGTTATCCCATTATCTATTAATACTTCTTTAGCAATCGCTACAGACCCCTCTTTGCTACCTAAAATACTTGCTTGTTTTTTGTAACTCCAAAGCAGGCTTTTATTGGTAAGTATTTTTTTAAGCCATTTAATAACCTCGCTGGGCTCTTTAATAAGAGAACCGGCTTTTTGTTCCAAAATAAATTTTACATTGGCATCCTCTTGTCCGGGGATAGGATCAAAAACTAAGAGTGGCGTACCTTGCGACAGAGACTCCGCAACTTGCATTCCACCGGGTTTTCCAACATAAACATCGGCCAGTGCCATAAACTCATACATATTATTAACCCACCCCAACACTCTTAAAGTTGAGCGATCTTTTTGGTTCTCCTTTGTTATTTTATACATCTGCTCGGCTAGCTCAATGTTTTTACCGGCATTGGCAATCACGTGGATTGGTAAGTTGGAACTAGCTAGCAAGCGCACAATCTCTAGATTTTTTTTATTACCCCAGCCAAAGCTTCCTCGCGACACTAAGACAACCGGCTTGTCATCTAAAGGTATGCCGATTTTTTTTCGTAGGGAGGTTTTATCTAATTCTATCCCAAAGCAAGGATGGATCGGTGCGCCCGAGGCTGTCACCTTGGCCTGACTACCGGATTTTCTAAGCTGTACCGCCACCCACTCCGCCGGAGCAAAATAATGGTCTACTTGTTTGCTTTGATAAAAAGCGTGGAACTGAAAATCAGTGTAGACCTGAGCCAGGTATAAATCTTTTTTGTATGGAGGTTCTTTGAGAATACTTACTAAGCCAGCTGCATGGGCGTGCGTAGTGATAATAGTCTTGGCCTTAAATTCTTGTTCTAAATATTTAGCTAGGTTTTTGGCGCCCGGCCTAAACCCTCGCCTAAGATTCTTTACCATCCAAGGACTTTTAACGGAGCGATCGCGTAAATAGCGGTAGAGGCCGGGCGCATACCGGGTCCACAACTGCCAGCCTTTGGTGTACTGCCACTTTTTAAAGGGATGAATAAAATCGTAACTATCAACCACCCTAATATCTAAATCGGAATTCAAAAGCCCTAATGCCTGCTTAATATTATTACCTGCGGCAATATGTCCTCCGCCAGATGAACTGACTAGGATCAAAATCTTTTCCATGAGTTTATTATGCCCCTAAACTGACCTTCTTCACAAAGTCTAAAATGTCAGTAAAAGCTTTTTCTTTTTCATAATCGATAAGCAATATGTGATAACTTTCTGGATACCATAGAACTTGTTTGTAATTAGATCCGGCATTTTGATAAATAATATCAGCACTTTTTGGGGCCACCGCGTGATCTTTAAGAGTCTGCAATATCAAGAGGGGGGCTGTTAGTTTCGGCAAGTCCTCGATTACCTGTTTGCTGTACTTGAGTAGGCCAGAAAAAGCTTGCATCGGAATATGTCGATAAGCCACTCGTTCATTAATAGCTTGGCGATCTTTGACATCAGCACCTCTCACTTTTTTTGGATATGGTCGAATTCTTTTATAGACTGGCAAAACGGTTTTTATAAATCTTTCACCGGGATATTTAACTGCGCCGCATACTGTCACAACACCCGATACTCTATCGGGATGCTTTGCAGCCAAGTGCAAAGCAAGAGATCCGCCAGAAGACTCACCAATCAAGACAATTTTTTTATGTTTCTTTGCTATTTTCTCAAAAACTTTTTCAACAAAAGCCTCTTGTTCCGCCCAAGTTATCTTATCTAATTGTTTAACATCGGTGCCATGCCCCAATAATAAGGGTGCGTAATGGCTAATGCCCGATTCCTTTAGACGACTTCCTAGGCCACGCATGGCTTGCGGTGAAGCGGTAAATCCGTGCAATAAAAGACAGGCAACATTAGCGTCTTGCTCATTATTTATATGAGTAAAGGGCTCTGCTCCAGGTAAAATTGGATCTTCTAGGTTTTCGATAATGTTGTTCATGCTGAAAAATTTTCCTTAATAAATTCTAATGCTTCTTTTTTATTTGTCACCTGACCGGATAGCTGAGCATCGCGTATTTTGCCAAGCATATCACCAAAACTTTTACCAGGTTTGTAACCCAGATTAATCAAATCTTTACCGTTAATGAGTGCTGACGGCATTTTAGATTCTGCCACTCTCTCTGCTTGCAAGCCAGTAAGTTTTTTTACAGTGGCAACAGCTTTGTTATAGCGACTAAGATCATCAGTCATGGGGTCAACTTTAGCCAGTGCTAACAGGTCAGCCCGAACCTGACCATTTTTAAATAATATTTTTTCGGCGCGAGTGGGACGGGTTTTATCAATATCCTGCAGTAAGTGATAACGCACGTTATGCAAAATGTCTTCAACATTAAAACCAAATGTTTTGCTCTTACTAAACTGCGTCAGACGCAAGCGGCTAATAATTTCTCTTGCAATATCCACTGAGTCCCGCTCATGTCCAATATTTTGGACGCGCTGTTTTTTTGGATCATATTCAGTAGAGTTAAAAAAAGCTACTGGGTCTTTAATGTCCTTGCGCTCTTTAGTTTCTAGATCCTGAACCTGCACCGCTGTGGCTTTACCTAAATCATGAAATAAAACAGATAATTTAAGATCCATAGAGGCATTTTGGCCGATCTTTTCTAACATTATTAAGGTGTGCTTATAGACATCACCCTCGGGATGAAAGACTTTATATTGGAGTATATTTTTAAGAACAGAAACTTCCGGTAGAATGTGCTCTAAAAGTTCGGTTCGCTCGTATGCCTCTAGCGCCTCCTTAGGATTACGACCAAAAGTCCAGATAAATTCGCGACCTATAAGCTCACGGGCAACAATTCTCTCGCCTTTTTTGTTGGTGGCGTTAATTTTGGGTGCAAGCTCTGTAATGGCTGCCTTGGTTTTATCCTCAATCTCAAAACCATATTTTGTCGCAAACCTAATAGCTCTTAACATACGAGAATAATCTTCTCCCAGTCTTTTTTTAGGCTCGCCAACCGCTCTAACAACCTTATCTTTAATATCTTGTTGACCGCCGAATGGATCGACAATTTTGTGGGTTCTTATATCTAAGGCCATAGCATTAAAGGTAAAGTCGCGACGAGCTAAGTCGTCCTCGATTGGCAAATTTGGGTCACTTTGAACATCAAAGTTGCGGTAGCCTCCCTCACCATCCGCTCCATCACTTGTCAGCGCTTGCTCGGTACGCGGCAAGGCAACATCAATTTCAATTCTTTCCTCACCTGCTGCGGTGTCATAAAAGGGAATAAATTTATAAACCGCAAATTGTTTACCGGTTAACTTTATATCGCCATACTGTTTTAAATGTTTTTCCAGTTCTTCTGCTGGCATTCCGGCAACAACAAAATCTAAATCTTTAGGTTGCTTGCCTAAAATGTTGTCTCGCACCGCACCACCCACGACATATAATTGCGAGTCTTGATTAGTTTTAAGTAAATCAGTAAAAGCCCGGTATTCTTTGCCAGTTTCTATTTGGGCTAATAGTATTTCAGACCCTTGTTCTGGGCCTCTCTCGTGCTTATTCATAGCAACAAAGAATAACACAACTATTGACAATTGTCAACCTAGGTGCTATCCTTTTAAGTAAATGGAAACGCTTCTCATTATTAGAAATGTTTTGCTCGCTACTCTTCCCGGTCTGTTTTGGTTTTGGTGGTATGTGCGCCAAGATAAAAAACGACCGGAACCCAAGGGATACCTCTGGCGCGTTTTTCTTTTAGGTGGTCTCGTTACAATCCCGGCACTCTTTCTAGAGTTTAGCCTAGCTTTAGTGATTCCTTATGTGGGAAGTGGTTTTACTGCAGTTACAATACTAGGAACAATCTTTGTCGTAGCTCCCATAGAGGAGTTGAGTAAATTTTTAATGGTGTGGCTGGGCGTGTATCGTAACAAAGCATTTGATGAACGCGTTGATGGCATCATATATATGGTTGTAGCCGCGCTTGGCTTTGCGACGGTCGAGAACATCTTAGTAGTCTTACGAGAGGGAATTAATGTTCTCCCATTAAGATTCTTGACGGCAACACTCTTGCATGTCCTAGCATCAGGAATAATCGGCTACTTTATGGGACGCGCCAAATTTATGCAGGATCGCGTAAAAGCTGGCTGGACAATCACCTTGGGACTCTTAATAGGTATAGGTCTTCATGGACTTTATGATTTTCTTGCAATATCAGAATCTAATATCAAATTAACCCTAATTTTTAGCTTTATGTTGGTGCTTTACTTAGTATTAGACGCCAGTGTGCGACATCTAAAGCAGGTCGACGGATAAATTTGTACTTTTAGTAACCCTCTACTATAATAGAGAGACAAATTTAGCCCTAAATTTCATTTTTCACTTCCATGAAAACACAAGAACAAAACGCCCCTAGCACAGACTTAGCCGCCGTTGATCTTAATGGTGCTGCAGCTTCCGCTGTACCCGCACAAGACCAACCTGTTGAGGTAAATACCGATCAAGTTGCCGAAATTGAGAATGAGGAAGAGGGCCAACTTACAATCGACGTCTATCAGACTCCTGATGATGTAGTTTTACTATCTACAATTGCTGGAGTAAAAATTATCGATCTTGAAGTTACGCTAAATAACGATCTGCTTACTATCCGCGGTGCTAGAAAAAATCCTTCCGAGGATGTAAAGGCTGATGACTACTACTACCAGGAAAATTATTGGGGTAAATTTTCTCGCTCTGTAATTCTGCCTGTCGATATTGAAGCAGATAAAGTTAAAGCCGAACTAAAAGACGGAATTCTAAAAGTTTTGTTGCCAAAGGCTACGCGAGCCAAGACCAAAAAGATTCGCGTAATCAACGGTAAGTAAAAAACGTAAAATTTTCGCTAAGCTAGCATTGACAGGACAGCCCGGTTGAAGTAAACTAAAAGTTAGCACTCAAGATAAGTGAGTGCTAATAAATGAGATATTGTTTTAATAAAATTAATCGATAAAAAACATTATGCTATGTCAAAGCTGTGGGCAACGTCCCGCCTCCATCGCGATTCGACAATCAATCAACGGTAAAGCACATAGACTTCACCTTTGTCATTCGTGCGCCGAAGATCGCATGTTTTTTGGTGGCGACTCTTTGATGTCTAACTTTTTTGGTGGTCCCCCAGCTATGGGTGAGCCCAATCAAGTTCAAAGACAGGAGCGAATCAATATTGTTGATTATTTCTCGGAACGCGCAAAGCTGGTTTTAGACAAATCACTAGAGGCTGCTCGCAACTTTAAATCTAAGCAAATCGATACCGAGCACCTTCTAATGGGGCTTTTAGAAGAAAAAGAGGTAGCAGTAAAGATTATAAAGAGCTTTGGCATCGAGCCGGATGATTTACGTGCTTATATAGAAGAGAACGTAACTAAAGGAACAGAAGAAGTCAGTAAGTTTGACCTATCCCCTCGCGCTAAGAAGGTCTTAGAGCTAGCTTTTCATGAGGCTCGCAATATGGAACACAACTACATTGGATCTGAGCACATTTTGCTTGGACTAATAAGAGAGGGTGAGGGACTAGCGGCTCGGATCTTTAGTAAATATGCGATTGATCACACTAAAGCACGAGCTGGAGTCATCAATCAAATCGGAACTGGTGTTAAAAGTCGCAAAAAAAAGGCAAGAAGCACTACTCCAACATTGGATGAACACTCCCGTGACCTAACTGTTATGGCCCGCGAAGGCAAGTTGGACCCGGTTGTTGGCCGTCACAAAGAGGTCAGTCGAGTAATTCAAGTCTTGTCTCGCAGAACAAAAAATAATCCGGTCTTGATCGGAGAGCCTGGCGTGGGAAAAACGGCTATAGTAGAAGGACTTGCTCAACGCATTGTTAGTGACGACATACCAGAGACTCTCAAGAAAAAAAGAGTTTTGTCGCTAGATTTATCAAGCGTTATAGCCGGAACAAAACACCGTGGTGATTTTGAAGAGCGTCTAAAAAAGATTATGAAAGAGATAGAGGCTTCTAAAAAAGAGGTGATCTTATTTATTGATGAGTTACATACTTTAATTGGTGCCGGTTCAGCTGAGGGGGCTGTTGATGCTTCTAATATGTTAAAGCCTCCCCTAGCTCGAGGAGACCTACAAGCCATTGGGGCAACCACTCTAGATGAGTTCCAAAAGCATATTGAAAAAGATTCTGCTCTTGAGCGCCGCTTTCAGCCGATCTTAGTTGACGAGCCTTCCGTTGAAGACGCCATAGAAATTTTACGTGGTTTGCGCGACCGCTATGAAGCTCACCACAAAGTCCGCATTACCGATGAGGCAATTGTAGCTGCGGCCTCTTTGTCTAGCCGCTACATTACTGATCGTTTTTTACCTGATAAAGCTATAGATCTTATCGATGAAGGTGCTGCCATGGTTCGCCTATCTACCATTAATGCTCCACGACAGATTAAAGACAAAGAGAGACAATTGCGCCGCCTGCAAAACGAAAAAGAGGCCGCCACAAAATCCAAAAATAAGCG
>CAYSXT010000028.1:0-2607 GCA_964435075.1 uncultured Candidatus Saccharibacteria bacterium | reverse complement strand
AATTGCGCCGCCTGCAAAACGAAAAAGAGGCCGCCACAAAATCCAAAAATAAGCGTAAACTAACTCAACTTAAAAAAAGTATTAGTGATCTTAAGGCAGAACTTAAAGAATTATCTGAGTCTTGGGACAAAGACAAATCTACCGGCCAACCAACCTTAAGCTCAGCGGATATTGAAAAAATATTGTCTGAGTGGACTGGTATTCCAGTAACACAGCTCGCCGAGGAAGAAGTCGACAAGCTACTTAAGCTGGAGAGTCGTTTACATGAGCGGGTCATCGGGCAAGAGGAGGCTGTCTCTGCAGTAGCCCAAGCGGTAAGGCGCGGACGCGCTGGACTAAAAGATCCACAGAGACCAATTGGTTCGTTTATTTTTTTGGGACCAACAGGTGTTGGTAAGACTGAGCTAGCTAAAGCTTTGGCAGAACTAGTTTTTGGCGATGAAGAAACTATGATCCGCATCGACATGTCCGAGTTTATGGAACGCCACACTGTTTCTAGACTCGTAGGATCCCCTCCCGGCTATGTTGGCTACGATGAGGGTGGCCAAATAACTGAACAAGTCAGAAAACGACCTTATTCTGTAATCCTATTAGATGAGATAGAAAAAGCTCATCCAGATGTATTTAATATATTGTTACAAATTCTTGAGGATGGACGCTTAACAGATTCCAAGGGTCGCGTCATTGACTTTAAAAATACGATTATTATTGCCACCTCAAATGTTGGCTCTCAAATAATTCAGCAGCAGACAACCCAAATTGGTTTCGATGAAGAACTTACTACCACGAGTAAAGCTACCGCTAAAAAAGAGCATGAGCGACTAAAAGCCGGTCTTCAAGACGAGCTAAAAAAAGTATTTAGACCGGAATTTTTGAACCGTATTGATGACATAATCGTTTTTGAATCTCTCACACAAAACGAGATTAAAAAAATTATTGATCTAATGCTTGCTGATATTAGTAAGCTACTTAAGGCGCAGAACATTGGCTTTGAAGTAACCGCTGCTGCCAAAAAGCAGTTGATCAAGGAGGGTTATGATCCTAATTTTGGCGCAAGGCCTTTGCGACGCACAATCCAAAAGAACTTAGAGAATGTTTTGTCTGAGAAACTACTTGCCAGTGAATTCCACACTGGTCAAACGGTTATCGCTGACTACAACAAAAAGAAAGGCGAGTTTATTTTTAAGGCAAAATCCTCCAGCTCAAAATCAGCCAAAAAGACAGCTAAGAAAAAACTCAAAGAACCTAAAGTAGCAGCCACTAAGTAGTCTGTTTGACTCAGGTCCGCTATAGTTAGCGAGTGGCCGATCAAAAAGGGAGCAAAAAAGTCAGGCGAGTTTTAGGTGTTAGATACAATGTGTTTGTATTGGGTTTAGTATCCTTTTTTACCGATCTGAGCACGGAGATGATCGTGCCAATTTTACCGATCTTTTTAGTAAATGAACTAGGTGCGACTTTTGCCTTTGTTGGTCTTATTGAAGGGTTGGCTGATGGTGCCAAGGAGGTCTTTAGGGTTCCTTCTGGAATTTTGTCTGACCGAATTAGAAAAAGAAAGTTACTAGTTGGTTTAGGTTACACTCTCTCGGCTTTAACTAAACCACTTATAGCTATCAGCATATTAGGCGGTCAAGTTTTAGGTTTAAGATTTTTGGATAGGGTGGGCAAGGGCTTACGGGATGCGCCAAGGGATGCCTTAATCGGAGACTCGGTTGGTGCTGGAGAACGCGGACGCTCTTTTGGATTCCATCGGACGCTCGACACAATGGGTGCGGTTGCGGGTGCTTTAATTACAATTGCCCTTATAAGTTTATTGGGCTTTTCTAATAGAGAGGTTTTTCTGGTAGCCGGACTTGGTGGTCTAGTTTCTGTTTTATTGATTTTTCTTTTTGTAAAAGAACCCAAGCCAAAAAATGGCAAACTGCTTGTACCCTGGAAAACAATCTTTAAATTGCCAAAAGTTTTTTGGTGGTTTGTTTTGGCAGCCTTTATTTTTAGCTTAGGACAGTTTGGAGCTGCCTTCTTAGTGTTGAGATTTGATACCTTTGGTTTTGCTTTAGCCTTTTTGCCGGCGATTTTTATCGTCTTTAATATTGTGCATGCCGGACTCTCGACTCCCATTGGGATCCTCTCGGACAGAATCGGCAGAAAAACACCACTGATAGTTGGCTGGTTAGTATTTGCCTTGTTATCTTTGGTTTTGGCTTTGAGTCAGCAGTTGTGGCTTCTTTGGTTTGTGATTATTGCTTACGGCGTTTTCTTAGCTTTTTCGGATGGTATCGCGCGAGCATTTATTACAGATCTGGTCCGGCCGCAGCATCGCGGCACCGCGTTAGGTATTTTTGGTTTGGCGGTCGGTATTGGAATATTAATTGCAAATTTAGTTGTAGGTAAAATTCTAGACAGCTCGTTGCCGCTTTATGCCTTTAGTTATCCGGTGATAACTAGTCTGATAGCTGTTTTAGTTTTAGTCTTAATCAAGAACGGACATATAAAAAAGACATCGTCCTTAAATTCACAGTTACAGTAAGAAATATTTATTCCGCTAAATAATAACTTGACAAAATAAAAAAAATCATCATGATTGTCAGGTGGATACAAAAACAAAAA
>CAYSXT010000027.1:0-10750 GCA_964435075.1 uncultured Candidatus Saccharibacteria bacterium | reverse complement strand
AATAGAAGAGACAGAAAACCCAGTAGATTGTGCCACGTGGAACATAATCAGCAGGTTTTAACCTAAAAATGTTCCACGTGGAACATTTTCTAGTTTGATATTTAGTTTTAATTAAGATAGTCCAGCTAATTCTGCTAGTCTAACCCCAAAATCAGGCAAGAAACTGGATGCACTAAACCAATAAGAAATACCAATAAAGAAAATCACGACTAATACTATTCCAATTATAACTCTCCGAATGTCAGCAATTGTATTATTTAAAGAATTAATATCATGCTCACTATAATCAATTTGCTGATCTATCCTTAATACCTCCTCCTCTACAACTGTCTCAGGTGAGCTACTCACATAATTCTTCTTCTTAGACTTAAATTTTTTACGCTTTTTTGCTTGTTTACGCATATTCGCTACTAATTAATCTATTTGTCAATCTTATCCTCATTTATTATCTGTTGACGTGAACCTAATGAATTCTACAATACTTTTGTATGAATAGCCCTATGGAAAACATTAATAGCACACCTGAGACAGTGGTGGGCAGTTCCCTTAAAGTTGAAGGGGATTTAGTTAGCGGGGGTGACCTAAGAATAGACGGTGAAGTAAAAGGCAATATCAAAACTGAGGGTTCTATTCTTGTAGGTAAAGAGGCAAAAATTTATGCCGACATTGATGCAGCCAATGCTGAGATATCTGGACTAGTAGAGGGTAACTTAACTATCGCCGGAAAAACTGTGCTTAATGACACCGCAAATGTTACTGGTAAGCTAAATACTGGCGATCTTTCAATGAAATCTGGAGCACGCTTTAGTGGTGAGTGCGAAATGAAAAACCATGACGGAAAAAAAGATAAAGCTGAGTCCCACAAGGCTTTAGACACAGAAATTAATATCGATCCGTCTGTCACGGTTTAGGTGTACTACTACATATACGACTCCTTTTTAGAGGAGAACAAAGAGTATGCCAAGCTTCTATCAAAAATAGAAACTCAGGTTAATAATATAGGGCTAACAGGGGAGAGAACTAGAATCACTTCTATCAAAAAGATTGATCAGCTCGTTCTGGAGGCCGCCGATAAGGGTTATGATCCAATAATTATAGTTGGACGCGACCATACTTTTAGCGCTGCTGCTAGTGCGCTAGCAAAGGCGGACAAGAAAACAAGGTTAGCGTTTGTTCCTACTGAAAAGAATTCTATTATTGCCGGACTTTTAGGGGTAAACCAAGAGAATGCCATCATCACGTTATCCCGACGACTAGTAAAACGAGTTCCGCTCGCATGTGCAAACGGGCATTATTTTCTAGCAAATGTTTTATGCAATGTTACACCCGAAGAAAAAAGAGGCTGGTGGCAAAGATTCGGGAAAAAAGTAGTGAGCACACCCTTTGAGCCAGAGCTGGTTTTGGATGAGACGTTCTCAATCAAGGCAAAAGCAACAGATGTTGTCATTCATCCTGGTTTCTCGATCAATAGGCTGAAAATAAAACTTAACCTCCAACACCAAAAAAGTAAGACTCAGAAAAGTTTTATGGAGAAGAGTATTTTTTGGCCTAATAAAGTCCGTATTAATTGTAAAGAACCCGTTCCCGTTACGATTGATGGGCGTAAAATTAGCAGGACCCCCTTAGAAGTTAAATTGACCAGTAACGCCGTAAATTTAATTGTTGGACCACAGCGCAGATTTCCGTAATCTAAGCTATGATGTATTTATAACTATAAAGGAATGTGGACATTCATCTGGGATACAATTGGATACTTTATGGATAACGTCCCTCGCTGGGCGAAAATTTCCATTTTGGTATTAATAGGAGCAACAGTATTTTTCTTCTTTGGTTATAAAGCAGCAATCTTTACTATTGGATCTTTTTTTTGGTTCTTCCTTTTATTCTTAATAATTGCTCATATCGTTATCTTGCGGCGTGATCAAAAAAAGCAAAAGGAGGCAGCGCCCCCTCCGTTAACCCCAGCCGACCAAGCAGACATTACAGAGTTTCAGGAAGCAATGCTCGAGGATGTTGGCTCAGAGGAACCCACAGGAGCCGGAGCAGAACCAACACCGCTGGCTACTATCCCAGTCGAACAATCTTCATCCGATCAAGAGCAAGCCACATCACAGCAGGAGATGACGAATTCTAGCAAAAAAATTCAAACCGGAACCACAAAACAAGTTGGCGGTGCACCCCCTTCAAACTTGCCTTTAACTTAAGAAATTACAAAAACGCTAAAGTAGCGTAATATTGACAAAAGGGACCAAATAACGCAGATTAATTTGATTGCTTATGAATATTTCTGATCTAACAAAAAAGACAAATCTTACCAAGCAGCAAATTCGCGGTATTATTCGCAAATTACGGTTGCCGATTCCTGAGCGTGCCAAAAAAATTGATAATAAGTCTGCAGAAAGAATCGAAGAATATCTAGCTGAGTCTGCAGAACAAACACAAGCCCCAGAAGCTAAAAGAGAGATCACAAAAACGGTTGCTATCCCAGCCCGCATCACGGTCAAAGAGTTTGCCGAGCGCCTAGACATGAACGTGACTGAAGTTATCGGTGAGCTTTTGAAAAACGGAATCGTTGCAAACTTAAACGAATCCATAGATTTTGAAACAGCAGCAATTATTTCTGAAGATCTAGGTGCTAAGGTAGAAAAAAGCGAAGAAGAGACTGAGGGGCAATCCAGCAAACTATCAGCCAAGCAACTCAGAGAGTTAGTTTCTGAAAAAAACGATAAAGATCTAAAAAGCCGACCTCCGATTGTAGTTATTACTGGTCACGTTGATCATGGAAAAACAACACTACTTGATGCAATAAGAGAGGCCAACGTAGTTAGTGGCGAGGCTGGCGGAATTACGCAGCATATCGGCGCTTATCAAGTGGTTAAAAAGTCTAAAAAGATAACCTTTTTGGATACACCAGGTCACGAAGCTTTTTCTGCTATGCGCCAGAGAGGAACAGCAATTACCGATATTGCTATTTTGGTAGTCGCCGCCAATGATGGAGTAAAGCCACAAACAATTGAAGCAATAAACTTTGCCAAGGCTGCCGACATCCCAATTATAGTAGCCATAAATAAAATTGATTTGCCTGATGCTGACCCTACCCGCGTTAAAAAAGAGTTGTCAGAAAATGGTGTTCTTACTGAAGAGTGGGGTGGAGATACAATAGCTGTAGAAATATCAGCAAAGAAAAAAAAGAATCTAGACAAGCTCTTAGAAATGATTTTGCTCGTAGCAGATGTTCAGGATTTAAAGGCAAATCCTCACCGTCCGGCTGTCGGTACCGTAATAGAGGCCAATATTGATAAGCAGGAGGGTGTTGTCGCCACAGCCTTAATCCTAGCTGGAACCCTTAATATAGGTGACCAGATTACAGCCGGCACATCTCATGGAACTGTCAGAGTCCTTAAAGATTTTACAGGTAAAAAAGTACAGCGGGCCCTCCCATCTGATCCCGTATTAATATTTGGTCTTAATAAAGCACCAGAAGCTGGCGACACGATTATGGTTGAGACCAGCAAGCGGGCTGCTACAGAAAAAGCCAAAGAGGTTAAGGAAATGGAAAAGGTTAGAAAGTTTAGCAAAGCCTCAGAACAACAAGCCTTAGAAAAAGACGATAAGATACTTAAGTATCCTTATATCATTAAAGCGGACGTTCAGGGTTCACTTGAGGCCATTGTCCAAACCTTGCAAGCTGTTGGTAATAAAGAAGTTATTGCTGCCGCAGTTAGAGAGGGAGTGGGTGATGTGACTGAATCGGATGTCATGACGGCTCAATCGACTGCTGCCACGATCTTAGCTTTCAACGTAAAGGTTGCTCCCGTAGCTAAAAGAATTGCCGAAAAAGAAAAGGTCAAAATCAAAAGCTTTGATGTCATCTATGATCTTGTGGAAGATACTACAAAAAGTATGGCTGAGCTTTTGCCTAAGGAGATTATCAGAACCGACTTAGGTAAAATTAAAATCCTAGCCATCTTTAGGACAGGTAAGGGAGATATGATTGCTGGCGGTAAGGTTATAAGTGGAACCGCACAACGCGGTGCCCAGGTAGAAGTCTTTAGAGCTGGAGAACAAATAGGCACAGGAAAAATATCTGACCTACAACAAAACAAGAAAAAGGCAGAGGAAGTTAAAAGCGGAAACGAAGCTGGCTTTGTTTTCACCGGAAAAGTAAAACTAGAAGAGGGTGATGAGATTCGCATGTTCAAGCTGGAAGAAAAGGCCCGCAAACTGTAAAAAGTCGTAAAATAAATATTATGAGCAATCGTTTAGCCAAGGTTAATAGCCTAATCAAAAAGGAGCTAGGCCAGCTACTTCAAACCGGCATAGAACGTCCCCGTGATTTTTTAGTTACCATTATTAGTGTTAATACTTCAGTCGATTTAAGACACGCCACTGTTAATTTAACTGTTACTCCTCCCAATAAGTCTGGCAGCGCCCTTAAATATATGCGCTCAAACATGCGAGAGTTACAAAGCCAGCTACACAAAAAGATTGTTATGCGACCAGCTCCCAGACTCCATATAAAAATTGATGAGGGCGAGATACATGCTGCACGGATAGAAGAATTAATCGCCAAGGATAAGATAGGTAACCAGAAAAAAGATGTCTAAAACGATAGCCAAGCCTGAGAGCCAACTCCCACCAGCCAAATCAATACAGCGCGATCGTCTTTTAGACTTAGTAAAACAAAGCCAAAAAGTTTTATTTATTGCCGGCAAGCCAATTGACGGCGACAGTATTGCTTCCGCAGCAGCTATGCATCGTGCTGTCGCGAGCCTGGGCGTATCATCTGACATCGCCTGCGGCGATCCTGTTCCTCCTGGATTACAATTCTTAGTAAAAGATTTAGACGTAACCACTCAACCGGATTTTTTGCTTTATGATCTTATTTTTATTTTAGATTGTGGTGAATTAAAACAAACCGGCTATCTAGATCAACTATTAAAAATTATTAAGAGCTCAGAGTTAGCGACAGTCGTTAATATAGATCATCATGTGCAGGAACCCGTTTATGGAAATTATGCTTGCATTGATCAAGATGCCGCCTCGGCCGGAGTAATAGTTTATGAGTTAATAAATAGTTGGGAGCTCAAGATGGATCAGCCAACTGCCACAGCCCTCTTAACAACCTTGTATCACGACACGGGCAGTTTTCAGCATAGTAATACTAATGTTCCAGCTTTGAGGATGGCGGCCGACTGTATTAGACATGGCGCGGATGCAGCTAACATAGCCGCAAAACTTTATCGTGATAAACCAAGCAAAGTGCTACGCCTTTGGGGTCGGGCCCTACAGCGTCTCGAGTATTACCCAAAAAATAAAATGGTCGCCTCTGTTATAACACGTAAAGATTTGGCAGAACTTAATGTCACCCCCGAGGAGGCCAAGGGCATAGTCAGTATTATTAGCCAGGTCCCAGAAAGTAAGTTTGCTCTCCTTTTGACCGAAGACGAGCCAAATGAAATCAAAGGAAGCCTAAGATCTGATGAGGGCAAAGACACGGATGTTGCGAGAATCGCTAGACTGCTCGGCGGGGGAGGCCATCGCTTAGCCTCCGGCTTTAAAATTAAGGGTCGTTTAGAAAAGCACGACGGACGCTATCGCATTGTGTAATATAAGACATATAAAATCATGGAAAAAGCAGCCGCTCTAGGACCTCAACTCGAGGCAATCCGCGAGCAAGTACAACTCTATATCCACAACCTAAGCTTTAAGGAGCATCCTTTTGCTATCTTGGACATTGTCATAGTCGCTATTCTTTTTTATTGGACCTATAAATTTGTAAAAGGAACAAAAGCCGCCAGTATCGTATGGGGTATGGTTATTGTTGGTTTAGTTTTTGCGCTTGGGAGGATCTTTCAACTAGACGCGCTAAACTGGCTATTGCGTGTTTCGATCACAGCTTTGTTAGTTGCTATACCTGTTGTGTTCCAGCCAGAACTCAGACGCTTACTAGAAAAATTGGGACGACGACAACCATGGCGCACTCGTTTGCTTACCTCAAAAAGACGAGCTGCCGCTGTTGGAAATGAGATTACCCAGGCGGCTAAAACTTTGGCTGAATCAAAAACTGGCGGCTTAATAGTTATCGCTCAAAAAACAGGACTTGAGGACGACCTAGATACTGGCCAAAGACTAGACGCTAAGGTAAGCAGCCCTCTCTTACTAAATATATTTTTTCCAAATAGCCCCTTGCATGATGGTGCTGTAATTATTCGTGGTGATAAAGTTTTAGCCGCCGGTGTTACGCTCCCGCTTTCAGAAAACAACGAGGCCTTTCAGTTGGGAACCAGACACAAAGCTGCTCTGGGAATATCTGAGGCCTCTGATGCTGTCGCGCTGATTATGAGTGAGGAGCGAGGAACAATCGGTATCGCCATAAACGGAACTCTGGCCACTAAAGTCAGCAATAAACAGTTAAGCGATGTTGTCCAGGCTGCCTTGCTTGGTAGCACCACCCAAGAAATAGAAAATCTCTTAAAGATGCCTAAGTCCTAAGTCATGCAGAAATTTTTCAAGTTCATCTTTAATAACTGGCAAGCAAAACTTTTATCTATATTATTGGCTTTTGGCTTGTGGGCTTTTGTAGTTAATACGGGATTTAGACAAGAGGTGTTGCCAGAACAAATACCGGTAACTCTCAGAGACTTGGCTACAGATCTAGCTGTTGCGACTCCTTTGCCGGATGTAAGCGTAGAAGTATTTGCACCGACAGCCTCATTTCAACGGTTACAACCAAAAGACCTCACTGCCTCTATTAACCTGGCCGGCCTTGAGGCAGGCGATCACACCCTCGAGATCAAAGTCTTTGCGGAGGACCCCAACGTCAGAATAGTTAAAATCAGCCCTTCTTTGGTAGAACTCACTCTAGAGGAAAAAGAATCTGAAAACTTTGAAGTAAAAATAGAGACCGAGGGACAACTCGGACAGGGTTTTGTCGCCGATAAGGCCAAGGTCGAACCCAAAGATATCAAGGTCTCTGGCGCGTCCACTTTATTGAATGACATTGATCAAGTTGTCGCTAGAATTGCCTTTAACGGCGAGACTACTGATCTAGAAAAGACAGTAGCACCGGTAGCACTAGACGCTGACCGTAACCAAATCAAAGGATTGACTTATGAGCCAGAAAAAGTAGATATCAAAGTTCCTGTACTGATAGCGGATGATGCTAAAACTGTTGGGGTTGAGGTAGATACTACTAGTAACCCGGCCGAGGGCTTTTTTGTGGGCAACATCTCGGTCGAGCCAAGCACTGTAACCGCTCAGGGTAGCAGCAAGGCACTCGAGGATATCTCAGTCTTAAAAACAGAGACAATAGATTTAAGCGGAGCTACCGAAAACCTAGAAAGAACAGTCAAACTCAATTTACCTGATAATGTCAGAGCGGAGCCAGAACAGGTTAAAGTGATCATTGAGATAAATGCAGGCACTTCCTCAAAAGAAATTAGCCTGCCTCCACAGATAACCAATATTGGATCGGGATTAAGCTCAACAGTTGACCCACCTAACCTATCTATTACCCTTACTGGCCCAACAAACCAGCTTCAAGATTTATCAGCTAGCACAGTTAACTTAAGGGTTGATGTCAGTGGCTTAGGTGCGGGCGACCATACTGTTTCTTTAACTAGAGAAATGTTAGGTTTATCACATGAAGTTCAAGTAAACTTCTCGGTCAGTAGTATTGTGGTTCATATCTCAAGTACTTAATCGCCTCCTATGTCATTATTAACTAAATTAAGAAGCTTACCCCTTAAAACTAGACGCAATCTGGCGTTAACTATGGTTATTTTCTTGAGTGGCATCGGAATTATAATTTGGGCCAGCACTGACTTTGGTTTATCGGGTCAAAAAGGCGGTTTAGGTACAATAAAAGAAGGTGCAGGTGACGTTGCCTCTCTTATCCAGGAGCAATCTGATCAGTTTCAGTCAGAGAGAGTGGCCTTAGAAGAAAATCTTAACCAAGTTCTAAAATCTGCAGCGCTAATTTACCCCGAAGGGCTTATTGGCGAGAACGAAGAGCCAACAGGTGTTCTTTACTTAGATAATGAGTATCGCGAAAAAGGAGTTAAGACTGTTTTACAACAAGTGGAGTTTTATAAATCAGCAACACTGGCTTATTTTCAGGTAGAACTAAGTGGTGATTCAAATGTGTTTATAGATGCAGCTCAAGGCAGCGTGCTCGCTCAAACTGTTGAGTCGACAGGAACCGAACTGACCTTTCAGCCCTTGTTTCAAGCAGGTTCCCCTACTGAACTAAAGCCTGGTGATCTAGTAGATATTTTAGTTTTATTTGGACCGGTAAATGGCAGAGATAAATTCAAACTGGTTTTAGGTGACTTTACTACATCTACTGATCCAGAAATAGCTGATCGTTGGTCTGCTAAATTCTCCATTGATCCAAGCAAAATTATTGAGAAAACAGAAGAGTCAGAGACGCCAGTAAATAGCCCTATAGAGCCATAAATTAGGGTATTTTTAGATAGTAAAAAAGAGCTAAAATAGCTAGACTAATAGCCTAAAAGCTGTTAGAGTTTGTGTCTAAAGAAGCTTATATGGCAAGTAAAAAGACCACAAAAAAAGCTACCGGGGACTCGGATGGCATAAATAACATTGGCCAAGTATTAGATCGTAAAATCACGGCCGAAATGCAGGAGTCATACCTAGACTACGCGATGAGCGTTATTGTTGCTCGCGCGCTACCTGATGTGAGAGATGGACTCAAACCTGTTCATCGCAGAATTTTATTTGCCATGAACCAGATTGGCCTCAACTCTCGATCAAAATATAGAAAGTCAGCAACTGTAGTCGGTGAAGTATTAGGTAAGTATCACCCGCATGGCGACACGGCAGTTTATGATGCCATGGTTCGTCTAGCTCAGGATTTCTCGATGCGATATATGCTTGTACAAGGACAGGGAAACTTTGGTTCCGTTGATGGCGATATGCAAGCTGCTATGCGTTATACCGAGGCAAGAATGGGCCGTATGTCAGAAGACATGCTATCCGACATTGAAAAAAATACAGTTAACTTTGTACCTAACTACGACAATTCCCATAAAGAGCCGCAGGTCTTGCCTGCTGCGGTACCGCAACTCTTACTAAATGGCTCAACTGGAATCGCTGTTGGTATGGCCACCTCTATACCTCCTCACAACATTACTGAAATTATTGATGGCGTTACTCATCTGATCGACAACAAGGACGCAACTATTGAAGACTTGATGCAGTATGTAAAGGGTCCGGACTTTCCAACCGGGGGAGTGATCTATGGACAAAAAGATTTGGTTCAAGCTTATGCTACTGGTAAAGGCAAAGTAGATGTCCGTGGCAAAACCGAGATTATCGAGAAAAAAGAGGGGCAGTTTGACATTATTATTAATGAGATTCCCTTTCAGGTTAATAAAGCCAATATGATCTCCAAGATCGCTGACCTGGTTCGTGACAAAAAACTTGAGGGCATTAAGGACGTCAGAGATGAGTCTGACAAAGATGGAATCCGCGTAGTCATCGAGCTTAAAAAAGACAGCTATCCAAAAAAGGTTCTCAATCGTTTGTTTGCCTTAACTGATCTGCAAAACAGCTTTAACTTTAATATGCTGGCCTTGATTGATGGCTTGCAGCCTCGAGTTCTTACTTTAAAAAATATATTTGAAGAATTTATTAAGTTCCGCTTAGAGGTAGTAGTAAGGCGAACCCAATTTGATTTAGATCGTGCCAAGGATCGGGCCCATATCCTCGAAGGACTTAAAAAAGCACTCGACCACATTGATCAGGTAATTAAGACCATTAAAGCTTCTAAGACGCGCGAGGTTGCTCAGGTTAACTTAATGAAGAAGTTTAAGTTGAGCGATAAACAAGCAACAGCAATTCTAGAGATGCGTTTGCAAACGTTGGCTGGTCTCGAGCGTAAAAAGATTGAGGACGAACTCAAAGAAAAACGAGCCCTCATTAAAGAGCTTGAGGCCATTCTTAAGTCTAAAGCAAAGCAAAGTGCCATAGTCAAAAAAGAACTGACTGCTATGCGTGAGAAATATGGCGATGAGCGACGCTCTAAGATTATAAAAGCAGGCATTGGTGAGTTTGAAGAGTCAGATTTGATTCCTGATGAGGATGTAATTGTGACCGTGACCAGTGGTGGTTATATTAAAAGACTAAAACCAGAGACTTACCGAGCACAAAAACGCGGTGGCGTTGGCGTCAAGGGGGCTGAGCTCAAAGAAGAAGATGTAATTAAGCACTTCTTTAAGACAACAACTTTGTCTAAGCTGCTCTTCTTTACCTCGACCGGTCGTGTGTTCCAGATCCAGGCTTATGAGATCCCAGAAACGTCCCGTACCGCTAAAGGACAAAATATTGTTAACTTTTTGCAGTTAGCTCAAGGCGAGTCAGTCACTGCCGTCATCGATCTAAAGAATGCGGGTGAGCAGGACTTCTTGACCATGGTGACTCACAAAGGCTTAATCAAGAAAACAAGCCTAGCCGACTTTGGTAATGTTAGACGCTCAGGTTTGATCGCCATCAAGATTAAAAATGGTGACGAGCTTGGTTGGGTCCGTAAGACTACTGGCAAAGATGAGGTTTTGATCGTGACTGCCAAGGGACAGGCTGTCCGCTTTAATGAAAAAGAGGCCCGTGCCATGGGCCGAACCGCAGCAGGAGTTAGAGCTATTAAGCTAAAGGGGGAGGATGAGGTCGTTGCTGCTGGAGTTGTTACAACGTCTGATCATAAAGACAAGCAAGCCAGTGTTTTAGT
>CAYSXT010000026.1:2398-11003 GCA_964435075.1 uncultured Candidatus Saccharibacteria bacterium | reverse complement strand
TCCATACTTGCCAATCTTGCCATGAGCAAAAATGATGTTGAAGTAATACCCAGCACTGAGTGGTACCACCTCAGTGGCGTACCATCCGCTCTTCTGCTTGGTTAAGGGAATCCTGTCCTGACCTAGTACATCCACTCCGTAATCGACCGCGGCGCTATGTAAGTTGAGGGTTATGTTGCTGGCGTACGGAATACCTTTGCCGGTCTTAATTCCTATGGGGCAGATTAAATTAGTCTTACTTCCCGGTTTCTGAAGTGCAGCCTCCTTTGCAACGATGACGTAAAAGGACTGCCCTCCTTCCTCGTCTCTTACATCAATTGCGAAATCCTGTGCACTGACGGTTTGCCAGAGCGCAACCATCAGGCCAATGATAAACATGTATTTCTTCATCTTGATCTCCTTTGCAATCTTTCGGCGGTAAAAGTTTCTGAGTGTGACAAGAGGCAACGATGCACCCAGTAGCCTCCCGTCTTGTTTTTGGGGTCATGGTAGTCGAGATATACCGGTGACGTACCTTTAGCCCCTTTGAGAGCCTCCAGCATGTCAATGGCTTTGTTGTTGTGAAGCGGAAAGACACTTTGGTCATTCCAGTAACTTATTCGGTTTTCACCGTCATCGGCACAATAGACAACTTTTACATTGCCTCGTGCTCCATAATCCGTAAGCCCAGTCGTCAGACTGTACTTGTCGAGTCTAGTAAAGATCACATCACCCATAGTGAGATCCAGGTAATAGTGTTGGACTAAGTTACCCAATACTATCCAACCGTCTCTACGTACCTTAGGTTTTGGATTGTCTACGGTTACATACTGATGGGTTAGTACATTGCCTTCTGCTGGTTGCAATCCGCTATCTGGATAATAGCGAATAGTGATCGTATGAGTGACGAATCTCTCAGCCAAGTATTGCCCATCTTCCCAGTTTATCCAGGCTAGGGGCATTCCAGGCTCGTTAGCATCATCATAGGCAGAACTAACTCTCTTTTGGTAATGAGCACAGCTCGTGAGCATACCAACCATTATTAGCAGTAAGATTAATTTTCTCATCGAGTCTCCTTCAATAAGAAAAGGGTCGTCACGAAAGTTTCGTGACGACCCACATAGAAGAGCTTAGCGGTCAGTGGACCGGTAGGCTCCGGGAGGGAGCAAGCACCGATGGACCAGTACGCCGTCGTACTTACCATCCTCTTTCTCCTTCCAGACAATGAACAAGGGTGCGTTACCCTCGATCCCCTTTTGCATTTCTGCAACTGGGACTTCTTGGCCGTTATGAAAAACTACCACTGTGGGGTAATTCTCAAAACATGCCCAGGCGAGATAGCAAGCACCCATCCCGGCACCGTCGCACTTTGCGACGACTACGTTTCCATTCAGGCCATCCTTAGTGGACGTGACCTGGTAGGCCCCGCTGTCCAGCTTTTTGGGCTGGATGCCGTCTTGATCCTCGAAATCGAACCACACCTTGGTATGGGGATCACGAAGGTCCCAAGGGCCATCCCGTTTGAGACGGACGAACTCCTCCTCGCCATGGCGAACCATGTCGGGGCAAAGAGCTCCGCCCTCCACGGGAATCACAAGGTGATCCGGGTGAAACATCCAGGTAATCTGGTGTTCCATCACCTGGCCATCCTTTGCGACTGTGTCCTCGTAATTGATTGCGAGGACGGTGGGCGGTCGTCCATTTGCCCAACACGGTGCCACGAAGGCGACCGTGAAGAGCATCGTAATGACGATCTTAACGTTCACGATACACCTCCTTGGCGTTACTGGACTAGACGCATACGAATGTTTGTCACGTTCGCAGCACCCGGCCAATTGATGAGTAGGGTTCCGTTGGCATCTTCCAGGATGATGCCGTTCTTTTCGAACGCACTCCTGTCGTGTCTCCAGTACCCTACGTTAAACCAGACTTTACCATTGAGATTGAGGTTGCCACGGATATAATCCGCACCGACCTCCGTCACCAAAAAGGTGACATCATTGGCTCGCTCCATGCAGATGGTGGTTTCCCCACCCTGGAACCAGCCTTCTGAGCTGAATTCCGATCCGCATGCGGCGTCACTTACGAGGCTTCCCCCATAAGTGAGGACAAGTTGTGTCCCGCCGGCCTCACTCTGGACATCCATCCAGGTATAGATCGTTTTCGAACCTCCCGGTCCAGCAGGATCCTCCATCTTGTTATCACCGGAACATCCAGCGATAACGAGGAGGCAAATTGACAGCAGTGGGACGGGCCCAATTGCCCGGCCCCAAAAACGCGTGATCATTGTAAACCTCCTCTAGTTTCTAAGTTTGAATAGCCCTTCTTCTCCAAAAAGGCTGTTGAACTTAACGCCGAGGCGAAAAGTCCCATTGATGGATGGTCCCGTCGCGTCCCACGTCAGGTCCCCTTCGGGGTTCCAAACACGAGTCCGCAACTGAGCACTGTTAACCTCGACCCAAATGTAGGCCTCCGCCTGCGTCTTGGTCTTTCCGGTGTAAGGAGAGAAAGTTCTCTTCTTCCAAATCGGTTTGTAGACACTGATGAAGACTTCAGGATACTTATAGGTCGTGGTTTCGGCATAACGTCCATCCGGGAACTCATGTTCCTCGCTACGGGCGCCGAGACCGAGATTCACTCGCCAGTCACTGCCGAGAAAGAGTGGGCCAAAGGTCTTATTGACCTGATCCCAAATTCTTACCCGCTTGACTGTGCTGTCTGGATCAACGACGTTGTCTCCTTTTTCCGTTACGACGACGTGTGAAACTTCGGCCCCAATGTGCTTACCAATGTAAGTTACCTTGGTGTCGAAGGTCTGTGTCGTTTGGCCACCAGCCTCGTTAACCTGTAAGGCAGGATTGACGTGGAGACGGTTGTAGAAACGGAAATCAGGGTCGACTCTTGCGTAAGGTCCCGAACCGTTCTTGGTCTGTATGACACCGATCCCAACGATGGGTGTGATATCAAACATCCGTGACCAATCCGGTTCTAGAATAAACTGCAAGGCCGCCACACGATTGTCAGTATTGACAGGTCCCAATCCGAGATCAGCATCTCCTTCCGTGAAGACGTTCTGCTCGGTGACCACGGCCATTGAGATTCGCTCGCTGAAGGGTTTCTTCACAATTGGGATCTCCGGCGGTGGTCCAGTAGGTGGTGTCTGGGGTGGTGTAGATGTTTCCTCGGGAGGAGTCTTGTCACGGGGATGATCCCTCACGATGAATACGTTTCCGCATCCTTTCTCTGAGGAATTCTTGGGATTGTCTGAGGCGCTCACTACAAAAGCAACGTGATAAACCTCGCCTTCGTAGACCTCGGTAAATGCAATAGCGTGTGCCGGTTCCGAAAAGCCAACGCTCGTATACTGCACAACCTTAGGCTGTGGGTGTCCAAACCAACCCTCACCGCGAGTCCACGCAACGCCCTCACTGTCAGTGCAGCGACTTGCATCGTTACAGATCAGGATTTCACGACCGGACTTTGGGTCTCGGAGCATACGTCCCTTTGCGTTTCCATACACCGTATACGGAACGCTAGAAAGTGGCTTGTCGCTGCTGTAAACCTTGTCGGTCACAGCAATGATACGGTGGACCTTGAGCACGGCATCCTTGTCGCGCTCGTATGCGGCCTTGTAGACCTCCGCCTTGGTTGGCGGATTATTAACGATCGGATTACCTCCGACCTTCTTCCAGGTCTTTGCGGTGACAAAACAAGTCATGGCCACAAAGACGGTCATAGCAACCAGAGATTTGCGAAACATGATGTTCGCCTCCTTTAATGGCTTTTGCCGGCTGTCTTTACCTTAGTGGCGCTTTATGCGCCAAATTCAATTGTCAACGACCGAGTGCTTTAGTATCACGGTTTCAGCGAACCGGAGAGTCATGCAAGAATTACCAATTAAGGACTTGCGTGTTGAGGAAATCTCAACGAAAACTCTCTTATGCGCTGAACACTACCCAGTACTAAAAAAGTGCTGTAATTGACCTAGTTTTCTTAACTAAATCCCCTAGCTTGTCAGAGTCCTTAGTGTTACGAGCCATCTTGATTACTTCCAAAAGTTTTTTGTCTCGCTCTCTTTTTACCCGCTTACTAGAGGCGCGCAGTAAAATGACAGACGCAAACACTAGGCCGCCGATTATAGCACCAGCTAGAGCATTTAAGCCAATGTTTGGACGAACCGGAAATTCTGACGTAATTGGACCATCAATTTTACTCAAATTAACCTGAGCCGTCTCACCCAAGTACTTACCCGTATTTGCTGTAAGTGTGTCCCCTATCGCTGTTAATATCAGATTTGAGGCCCTGGCATCCTCATGATAAACAGACAAAGTAACGATTCCTGAGTCTTCGGCAGCTCGTGCATCGATAGTATTACGCCACTCTTTTCTTAGCTCGATCTCATCTGTAGGCAATAAACTTGCTAATCGCGGATTATCAGTAAGAACAATTTTCCTAAAAGAGTCTGTTTCAACTATTCGTGACAAAATACCACCCAAATACTCAGCAGACTTGGCCTGAGTAAATGAATCGCTAAAACGCTGCTCTTGTATAACGATAAAACTGGCATTGGTTTTATACTGCATGTCCATAAAGAAAGTGCCCAGCATGGCTAAAACAGCGCCAAAAAGCACTCCTACGACCAGGATTAACTTACTTTTATTCAATATTTGCGTTGCTTTTGAGATAGACATAAAGCTAATTAGAGTAACTAAATTAACGAGAGTTTTTACCATTTCTCACGAGTGATGTCAAGCGTCTTATGCTAGACTCTAAATACCTTAGAAAGGAGCAAATGAGCCAAGGTAGAGACATCGCAAAGAACACTATTTATCAAGCCGGGGGCAAAGTTGTTGGTATTGGTTTTGGCCTTTTAGCTTTTTCGCTTATGGCTCGCTATTTAGGGCCTACGGATTTTGGTGTTTATTCTACAGCGGTTACGTTTGTCAGTATTTTCGGCACATTAGCTGATCTAGGCTTACCTGTTCTACATCTTAGGCTCCTAGCTCTAAGAAAAAAATCTGATCTACCTAAAATCTTTAATCTTCATGGTGTAAGGCTTTTAACAACACTATTTATCTTAGTTGTAGGAATTTTGGCTGCGCAGTTCTTTCCATATGATGCTCGTATACAGCATGGAATTTTAATTAGTACAGTCGGTTTTGTGGCAGTTAGCTTTACCCAGTATTTGCTACCCATATTTCAGGAAAAACTTAAGACGGGACAAGCTGCTATAGCAGAAGTGATTGGTCGCGCCTCGATGTTAGTAATAGTGGCACTAGCAGTTTATCTGGATCTGGGGCTCTTTACTGTGATCTGGGGTTCCGCCCTTGGTAGCCTCATGGCTTTTGTATTTTCGTACATTTTTGCCCGAACATTAGCCAATATTAAGATTAAATTTGAAATAAATACATGGCCAGAGCTGATCCGCCTCGCATCACCATTAATTATGGTTACAATCTTTAGCTTAATCTACTTCAAGATCGATACCTTATTACTATCCGTTTTAAAACCAACGGCCGATGTAGGTATTTATAGTGCAGCTTATAAATTTATGGATGTGTTTATTACTTTCCCGGCTTTGTTTACGGCGTTAACCTTACCTTTTTTTGCTAGAGCTACGGGTCCAAAAAATCGGGCTAGATTAATCCATATTTATAACCGCTCGCTTAAAGCTATCTTAATCGCTGCTCTACCTTTAGCTGTTATTACGTTTATCGAAGCTGAGCGTCTAGTAGTTTTGTTTGCGGGTGGCGAGTTTAATGACAGTGTTGCTGTGCTAAGAATACTAGCGCTGGCGGTGTTACCGTTGTTTTTAGGTAACTTAGGCACGACGAGCTTAATAGGCTTGGGACGCGCAAAAAATGTAGCTTGGTTCTTTGGTGTAGCGGCAGTTTTTGGTTCAATAATTTATTACTTTGCGATAGATAATTTTACTTATTTTGGGGCCGCCTGGGGCACCGTTGCTCTAGAGTCATTTATTGCTATAGCGGCAACAACATTAATTATTACCCAAACTAAAAAGCTTCCAGATCTTAAGGCTATATTAAAGGTTGCCTTGGCGGCCCTGGGACTGGCCCTAGTCCAGTTATTAGTACAGCCACTTAATATTTTTATCTCCCTAGGATTAGGTGGACTTTCTTATGGTGCACTTTTGCTATTAACGCGTGTTATTACTCCTACAGAGATAAAAACGCTACTAGGCCTGGCTATCAAGAAAAAAGCTCTCTAGCTTATTCCCCGAAACTATCTAAGATGACTTCTGAAGTTTTTTCTTCCCCGTTGCTAAGCCAGGTAACGGTTATTTTATCTCCAGGCCTAAATGTTCGCATAATAGAGGCCAAGGATCGCTCAGGCGTGATCTCTTCCTCATTCAATTTTAGAATTATGTCGTCTTTTTTAATTCCTATTTTACTTGCAGGCGAGCCCTCAACTACTGCAGGAATATCAGGTGATGACGTGATGTAGGCTCCCTTAGAAACTGGTAAATTGTTAATTCTTGCTAACTCCTCATTAAGGTTAACGAATCTTATTCCCAACAATGGCCTGATGATAGAACCAGTTTCGATAACACTCTCAATGGCAACCTTGGCCTCATCTATAGGTATAGCAAACCCAATGTTTTGACTGCCGAGCTCGGTGGCCGTGTTAACTCCTATAACTTTACCCGCTAAGTTTACCAAGGGCCCCCCCGAGTTACCTGGGTTGATAGCCGCATCAGTTTGGAGTAATCCTTCTAGTTGCACAGAATTATTGAGAGACCCATCACTAGCTTGGATGGATCTATTCAAGGCCGATAATACGCCAACAGTAACTGTGTTCTCAAACTGGCCCGATGCATTACCTATGGCAATGACATGCTCACCTACTTTTAGATTATCAGAAGAACCTAATTCTACGATCGGTAGATTATCTGCTTCAACTTTAAGAATAGCAAAATCAAAACTAGGATCTTTACTTACTACGGTTGCGCTCAGTTGTTGTCCGGTATTCAAAATAACTGTGTATTCGAGATTTTCTTTTTCGACTACATGTTTATTTGTCGCTATAAGTCCGTCCGTCGTGATAATAAATCCCGTGCCGGCATTTTGTTCTGGTCTTGTGCCAAATAAATCACTAACTAGTCCCTCACCCACAATACTAACCACGGCCGGGCTGACCTTTTCTACTGCATCAACGGTGGCAGATTCTTCGGTCACTTGGATTACTTGTTGAAGTGGGTGTTGCCCGCCGTTTTCATCAACAATGACAGGACGACCAAAATAGTAGCCACCTAATGCTCCGGCCATAATTGATACCGGGATGACCACTAAAGCCATAAATAGTAATAGTTTTCTGGTCATGCGATTAGTATTAATCGTATTTCGAACAGCCTCTATCTGTGGCTTTAAATCCTTTACATTAAAATTTTCTTCTTTGAATGTCACAGTAAAGTATTATAACCCTATCTATCCCAAAGGTGTCCAGGGGCTTGACACAAAAGCTATCAACAGTAGGGCTGAAGCTATGCCCAAATATTCTAGCGTAATGCGGGGTCTCAATAAACTTCGCAGTGAAGAGACGGTAATTGCTTGGTAAACATAGAAAAAGGATACGGCAACTATTGCATTTGTTAAATATCCGGTAGGCAGAAGAGTGATAACCCAAAGCGCCTGTGCCATAAGCAGCCCACCGAGTAGAACATAAAACCACGCTTTAAATGTGATAAGTCTGTGATACCAATATATTTGATATAAAAGTATGCCAGAAAGTATTAAACCGATTAGAACTATCCAGTAAATCTTTAACGAAAAAAAGAAATACAGCTGTTGCAGTGACGCAAAACTTAAAAAAACTAGTACTGCAGTAGCAATATCTAAAAACTGAGTAATACTTTTTTTGCGCTCAGGGGTTGGATGTTCCCTAAGTTCAGCGTAAGCCCGAAACAAAAAGGTAAAAATTACCCCAATCATTATTACGAATAACAATTGGAAAGTTGGATTTTTTAAAAGTAAAAAGAAAAACAAGCTCGACGACAGCAATAAAATAGGTAGGGCTAAGTAGTTAAGTCGGTAAAATTTAGTAAAGGTGGTTCTGGTGGTCCAGAGAGTGCCGATTATAACCAGAGCGACTAACAAGCCCACCACATATACAAATGTGCTGGCGTGATAAATGACATACCAAAAACCATAGGCAATTGTCCCGCCTAAAACTAATGCTCTGATATTAACGTAAAAAGTATGCCCAATGGGCAGTGTCTTAGAATTATTCATTACTTGTTAAATTTATGAAGTGCGAGATGAGCGTCGGGCGCCTACAAATAATACACCTGCTATAAGTGCAACTGGTAACACAACTAGCCCAGCAATTAAAGAAGCATTAACGCCGAAGGTAGGTGTACCGCCTCCCGTACTTCCACTAGTCATATTTGTTATTCCACCGGTTGTAATATTTGTTGTATTGGTAGTATTTGTAACGTTATTGAAAGCCTGTAGTGGCTTATTATTTACAATTATTGTCGTATCGTCTTCATCGTCAGGAATGTCGGTAGCAGACGCTGTGGCTAGATTATCGGCCTGTACATCAGCCAGAGAAGCTGCAACCTGGGCTTGATAGGAAAAAGTTAATGTTTGTCCTCCTGCTTTGTCTC
>CAYSXT010000026.1:0-2298 GCA_964435075.1 uncultured Candidatus Saccharibacteria bacterium | reverse complement strand
TCTAAATCTTGGTTGCTTACTACGGTCAGCTCATTAACAGTGCTTTCTAATATAACGCCATCATATTTAACTTCTACGGAATACATGCCTATTGGTAAATTAAGACTGGCAGCACCGGCAGAATTGGTAACAACGCTTCTTTGGGTCGGGCCATCAAAGTTCACAGTCACAAAACCAACGCCATGCTCTGAAGCTGATAGTGAGTCTCTTTGATTATTGATATCGGCATCTCTATATACATCTAGATTTATTTGATCGGTCTCAACGTTGTCCTCCCCCAGACTACTTACAAATGTAGCAACTGGTCCCACAGCGAAATAAATTATCAACCCAATACCAAAACCAATCAACACCATCCAAAGGGCGATTAGTCTTACGCGGGATTTTTCTTTTCTCTCATCGGCCATATACAGATGATACCTAATCTAACTAGAAATAACCACTATTTAATTGCCTCAGTTTTAATTAGACTTGCACGTAGATATAAGCGGTTCCAGCTAAAACCAATCGGCCAACAAGTGCCTAAGGTTAGTGAGTTTTCAGCTGTTTGGGCAAAAAAGGAGGTGTCATGCGGATCAGTGACCTTTTGGTATTCTGCGGCGTAGACGTAGCGTGTACCGGCATAATCGACATAGATTGGGTCGCCTTCCTTAACTCTATCTATTAAGGCAAACGCGGAGGCATATTTATTATCATTCCAGACATAATCAGAGCTATGAGCCACTATGGCAGTATTACCCTCACCGGGATTGGCTGTTCCGTTATATTTCACTACGCCTTTTTCAAGGTCTTCTAAAATATTATCGAGATCCTCATTCCAAACGACAGGTAACTCTAGATCTATAGAAGGAATAATAAGAGTTGCATTAGTGCGGGCCTCTACCCACTTGTCAAAATCAGCAGGCTGCAACGGACTAAATCCATTTACGATCTCATTAAGATCATTATATCCGTCGTTATCTGTGTCTGGGTTAAATGGATCCGTGCCATAAAAACTTTGCTCAACTTCATCTTTAATTCCGTCACCATCAGAATCTAGCTTTGTTGGATTTGCATCGTACGGATCATAGCCAGCCTCCAGCTCTTCAATGTCAGTAAAGCCATCTCCGTCACTGTCGGTTGTTTCATCAAAGACAACTTTTTTTAAGCTGGCGTAAGCCTGCTGGTCATTGTTTTCGAAAAAATTTTTCACTAAATATGAAGCTTGTTGCGGGACCATAGGCCAAGTTACGGCCGTAAACGTCAAGGCAAATACGCCAACAAAACTTGCGAACATCACTCCTAAACTTTTTAGCGTAATTCCTCTTTTAATTTTTGCGGCAGCCTCCTGCTCTTCGTTAAAGTATTTTGCAGGCGGTACAACATTATCGTATTTATTTTGGTTTGTATTGAAGTTCATTTTGTTTTTGATCCGTTGTGTAGTTTTTAGTCTTTTGACACGGGGCATAAACAAAAAGGCCCACGGACTATTTCCGGAGGCAAGAGCAGGAGCAGTTCTTTATTACGTTACATAAAGCTTAGCATAGGTATTCGTAAAAGTCAAGTGAATTTAGCTTTTTATAAAAAAAGAACCCGGGCTTAGCCGGGCTCTTTTTTAAAGTCTTTGGCTGGACTATCTCTGGACCGCTTTGTTTCGATACATGCGGTAGCTTAGGCTTGCAACAAGTGCGGCAGCCACAAAGCTTAAGATTAGTAACCATGTTTGTGGACTAACACCGACAGTCGGTGTCGTACCTGGGGCTGGTGGAATTACTACTTGTCTAGGTACCTGTCGTCCGCCAACTGTTACTACTGTTACCGTTGGAGCAATGTTTCCAACTGTGGCACTCACATCGTCAGTAGCCTCATCTCCGTCAATAGAAGCTGTAACTAAGTTGGTAATTACTGTTCCGCCCGGTGTACCTGCGGCCACATCAACCTGGAAACGGATAATTTCAGTTTCACCTGGGTCTAGATCAAAGTCAGTAACACTTAGTAGTCCAGTAGCGTTAGAACCAGCTGGAGGTCCTTGAGAATTATCGGTTGCACCAGTAGGGATCTGAGTCACATTAAAGTTTGTAACATTCGGTGGAACATTATCAGTTATTGTTACGTTTCCAGTATTAACTGCACCCGTATTCCATACAAAAATTGTGTACTCCATAGAATCGCCAGGTTGTAAAGTTCCGCCATTAAGATCCTCAACAACTTTTTGAACTTCAATGTCAGGATTACCATTGGCTACAATTGGAGGAATAATAATTGTCGTCTCGGTCTGATCCTCATCGTCGGGAGTTGTCTCCCCTGCTCTGACTATAG
>CAYSXT010000025.1:0-11651 GCA_964435075.1 uncultured Candidatus Saccharibacteria bacterium | reverse complement strand
CTGGTTTGTCTTGTGGATTTTTGGTAACTACATCGTTGAGTCTGGCGCTAACTTGAACCAGTCGCTCTCCACCTGATTTTCCTGCTGGTCTTAGAGCGTCGATTGAGAAGTCTTTGATGTGGGAGAGAAATTGGGTGCGGCCAAGTGACTTATCTCGTAAATTCGATTTTTTTATTACTTGGGGGTCTAAAGTTGACACTTTAGTAGGAGTCATATTATTTATTACTGCTGTGTTTTCAATTTTTTGTATTTTAGGCTGTTGCGACTGCGTTTTACGTACTGTGCCGTCAAGCTTTTTGGTCTTAGCAACCGGACTATCAGTCACTTTAAGTGGCTCGGAGGTTATTCGCCTGGCTTTTGCCAAGTTTTTTTCAGTCTGATTAGTTAACTGTGCAGAGGGAATCCTGGCCCCCAATTGCCTACCCCATTGTTGCCACTGACTAACAAAGTGACTTAAATCTCCGAAATAGTCAGGAAATGAAACAAAATGTTGTTCTATTAATTCAGAAGCCATTAAAAATGGTTTACCGGCTTTCATTTTTAGACGCTTTTGAATTACAGTGGGCAAATCTTTGAGCTCATATTTTTTTAAAAAAGCATCAGCAACCAATAGTGCAAAATCAGACTGTGCACTTTCGGGTATCTTATATCGATCCGTTAACTTAATGTTCTTTACAGAAGTATGAAAAGAACCTAGATAGTTTTGTATTCGTGCTGGAAGTTGGTCAAGAGTTAAGGACATTTGATTATTTTGTGGCTTGTATCATTGGGCTATGTCTAATAAGAGCTCTCTTTTCTTCAGATAAAACTACTGCACCTCTACCTGACGCGGGAGATTTTGCTGCTGATTTCAAAGCATACTTGATCTGTGCAGGAAGCTTACTAAACAAACCAATTAATATTGAATCATCAACCTTATTAATAAGATTAATTGCGCCCTCCCGAGACTGATGTGCATAGTTCGTTTGAACCCCAGCTGCCTCTTTAATAATTCTATTATTTTGAGTAACCCTTCCTGGATCAGTCCCCGCGAATATTTTTCCGACGTCGCCACCAAATTCAATCATCGCCTTTGCATCTCTCTCATAAGCTTCATTAGCTTTACCAGGAACCCGATTATTGGCAGCTAAAGCATTCACCAGCGCAGTTAATTGCGCTGGCTTAAAGACTGTTTCTAGTTTTTCTTTTTGAGCAGGAGTAGCCTTTTCAACTAACATGCTAGCCAATTGTCCATTATCAGCTTCAAGCGCAGCTGGTGAAACATGTTGAGCATTGTCGGAATTTAACATCTCTTGTGCTCTAGTTTCATAAAATCGTCTTTTAACTGGAGCCGAGTCCGTTTTTTTATACATAGGGTCGACTCTTGGATCACTTATTCGCGCCAGTTCTCTTACTCTTGCTTGATATTGAGGTGGCACCTTTGGAAGCACGCTATTAATGTTGTCACCATTAATAGCTCCCATTTCAGCTCCCTTAAATGCACGCGCGGCTTTCTCATCATCAGTAGCACCCTGCCCAATGTAATTAGCAAACTCAGTCTGTGGCTCGTCTTTCTTTCTTTGATTTTCATTTTTGTCGAATGCATCCTGCAATCTATCACCAAGGATAGGATCTTTTTCAAATTTATCATACTCTGTTTTAACCCCATTAAATTTATTAGGATTTGCCGTATCATCAGATGCAAAATCAATTGGAATCTTTCCTGCCTTGTAAGGTCCACTTTTATATTTGCTTCCAAATCCTTCAATCACTCTTCCAAAGGCATTAGACAGCGTGCCTGTCTTGTTTCCCTTCACAAGACCAGAGCCCATTTTTTTCAAAAAACCACCAGCTGCTTTGCGTGTAGCTTTTGAAATACCAACTTGAGCCAACTTACCTCCAACACTCGTAGCTACTTCAGCTCCTGCGAGGGCGCCAACAGAAGTCCCCCCACTAGGAATTGCAAGCACTGCAGCACCAGCTACTACTGCAGCTTTACCGGCAAGTTTCATCCCCTTGAACCCTAATTTAAACGCTTTTTCAAAACCCCCGATAGTCAAGTTGGCAACCTCTACTCCCATCTTACGTACAACAACAATACCAATAAAAAGAATCAAAACAGAACCCAAATCACGGATCCAGTTATATGGATTAAACACTCCTCCACCTATTGCTTCAGCGAATTGTTGAGGAACACTTACAACACTCTCTTTGGAATTGTCAAAAGCGCCAAAGAAAATAACTGCCATCCTAATAAAGAAGATTAATATAGGCGCTACAAAGGCATAGCTAATGACCTTTCTCCAGTATAGTTTGGCAAAACCTTGAGTCGCAGGAAGTACTCCTGCAGCAACACCTGCAGGCGCTGCAATGGCGAGCATCCAAAGTCCAGCAATACGAAATAGTAAAATTAGCGTGGCTAATATAAATGCAATTAAGAAATAATTCATAGGATTTAGCAATTCAACAAACAGTGCTATTAACCAGCTTCCGGGTCCTGTTATTACTACTATTGGAGCCAATATTATTTTGAGCGCAGTAGTCGTTAGATATTTAACCGTACCAATAGACCCGATTATCGGAGAAACTAGAGTCTTCACAGGATCAGCTCCCAGAAGCCCACTAGCCAAAATCTGAGAAAAATTAGATATGGCTACGACTGCAAATAGACCGAAATTCGATAAAAGAATAGCTATAACTAATTTTGGTAACAATCTGGAGGCCTTATAGCGCTGAATATCTAAAATAGTTGCTACAGCAATCAACAGGAGAATAAAGATGTAGAAAAGATTCATCAGATTCAGTAAGAATGAATTCCCTTCTTGAATAGCATCCTGTATTGAGCCACGTGTTGCTGCATTATCGAAGGGATCTATTTTTGCAGCGGCGTGCAACATGCGAGCTATAAAAGCTAAAAAGGTTGTTTGCGCGATGGTTTCTTGCGCCACCTTACTAACCGCCTCATATTCACCTTGAGCCCAGTCCTTAGTATCTTTCGCTTTCTTTGTCCAAAATTGTGAGGGTGTTGTTACAAAAAAATCATATATAGCTTGCTTAGTAGTTCTTTCACCAAAATTTTCTTGGGCTAAACTTTTAACCGGAACGCTTAGCGTAATACCAATTATCACACCGACCAATATTATTTTCTTGAGTACGCCAGATTTTTTTTTCATTCTAGTATTCCTTTTCTAATAGCCCATCTAATGCTTGGTCCAAAAGGGCCCCTATAATACTGGAGTAAGCAGACTCATTATTAGTCTGGACATCAACAATTCCCTGAATGTTAGCTTGGATTATTGATTCGTATGTTGAACCAGATTGCTGTAACTCATTAGTATCTTCGTCTTTCTTAACAAATCCTTGATTGGCAATTGCCTGAGTCTTTGACTCATCATAGATACGAGAAAACATTACTTGGGCGCGATCATGCAAAATTAGTGAGGCAGTAAGCTCGTTACAACCAGGTTGAGCTGCTTTTATAAGCTTTGTTTCTGGATCTTCATCATTTTCAAAATCTATACTGTCTAAATCCACACAATCATCTGGCACAACCTGAGCATTCGGCTCAAAGAATTCCTTTACATCATCTTTAACAGAAGAGTCTATGTAGCTTGGAAATAAACTATCGAAATCCGAATCAATAAAACTAGTTGTGTCCTTGGCAGCCTCTACTAATAAAAACTGTTCGTAATCCTTAATAAAAGCTCCTTGCCCATCACCAGAGCCACCACCAGAGCCACCACCTGTGCCACCATCTTGACCTCCAACAATCTTATCTATCATTTTTTCTAATAGCTTTTCCATAACAATCTTACGGATCTGATCCACAGCAATCTCCTGGGCCTCGGTCTCGATAAATTGCATGATGCTTTCTAAGTCACCAACTGTATAGTTAATGATTTGAGCATGGGCCTGTTTTTGTTCTATCTGACCTAAACCTACAGTACCTACTACGATTAGCAGTGAGAGCCCCAAAACAACGCCAATATTTTTTAGGATTTTCATTGGTAAATCTCCTGTTGGGCTAGCTTAAGCAAGGCTTTTACCTCTCCTAACAAGAAAAAGACGCGGCCAGTATAAAAAAGTGTTGCATCGGGATCACCACTTGAGGCTAATAGCGGCTCTAAGGCTTGCGAATGAGCCTCTAGTATTGACAGGGCCTGCGCATGTAAATCGGCGATTGAGGCTGGAACCTTCATCTCACTCATCTCCTTGCTGACTGCCTCGTTGGCGAACTTAAGTTTTTCAAAAATATCGCGATTGCCGTCATTGACGTCCGTCAAAAAATCTGTAAAAGAGTACCCTTTTGGGAAAGGATTATTTTCTAAGACCAAGGCTATAACTTTTGACAAATGGTCTTGTTCGGCCTGGCTGCTATCGTCTTTGCTCAGATTAAGACTACCAATATCTGTGGTAGGCAAAGGCTGACTTGTAGAGTTAAACAACTTGTCCATCTCCAAATCGCCGACAGTCTGGCCATCAGGTAGCTTTTGATCAACCAAAGCCTGAGCCTCTGGTGTTAATAAACCACCCAGACCGCCAACAGCCTTACCGTTAGTCTTTCCTAAACCATCTAGGCCCAAAAAGCTAAGTCCAACTCCAGTACTAGAACCCTCACTTTGACCAATAACGGCCACATCCTCCGAAGGCAAACTATTTGGATCAAAACCGGCTGCTACCTCATCGCCATCATTATAGCCATCGCCATCAGTGTCCGGATTTTCTGGATCGGTTCTATATTGTTTTTCTTCTAATGTGGTTAAGCCATCCTCATCGGCATCCTCATTAGCCACCGAAATTACCGAGGCATTCGGGACGATTTCGGCACTGGTTTCGCCTCCTTTAGCGAAATCAGTGTCATTTAAACCAAAAACGGGACTACCAAATAAGAACATGGCACCAGCAATGACTGCCACTAAAGCAACAACCGCTAAGATTAAATTAGAGGCTTTGTCGTTAGAAGCGCCATTATCTAAAGTAGCGCCCTCATTTACCTTTTTTTGGGCCTTTTTTTGAGGAAGTTCCTGCATTTTGCGGGAAAGAGAAGTTAAGGGTAGTACCCTTGAATCAATTTTGTTTTACCGTTTTGCCTTTAGGTTTTGTTTTTGTTCGTGCAGCTAAAACAATCAAACAGACAGAATCTTTTTAGGTTTTTTTGCCACACACATGTTTTTTGATGTGTGACGTGAGAGTGAAAGTGAAGGTATTAACCTTCGGCTAAAACAGGTTTTTTATGACCTATTTATTGGCTAAATTATCTCTAAAATAGAGGCTAAAGTCAATCTTAATCTAGCCATTTTTGGCGGCATAATGTGGAAAGCTATTTTAAAAATGTTCCACTAACTGCTACTTTAACTGCTACTTTTCGAGAATATGGCTTAACTTGGCCCAATCTCTAACTGTTAACTCCTGTGCGCGAGCGTTTTCGGGTATCTCAGCCTTAATCATAGCCTCTTTGACCTCATCAATGTCCTTATGTAGCCCGCCACTAAGAGAATTAGCTAGTTTTTTGCGACGGGCACTAAAGCCCGCTTTGGCAATCCGGAAAAAATGTTTTTGTTCCTCCGCTGCGACCAACGGCGCCTTAAAACGCTCTATTTTTATCACCATAGAATCTACGTTTGGTGCAGGCCAGAACAAATCTCTAGGTACATCGACAACTTTTGTGGGCTTACCAAACACATTTACACTTAGAGTAAGCATTGAGTAGCCGCCCGGTTTAGCTAAGATGCGCTCCGCAACCTCTTTTTGGACCATGACCACTATCCGCTTGGGACTACATTTACTTGTCAGAAGTAATTCAAAAATGTACCCAGTCAATAAATAGGGTAAGTTACTAACGGCGATGTAACTCCCCCCCGTCGCATCTGGGCCCTCAGTCTGCTTACAGAAAATCTTAGGTAGGTTTATTTTTCTGATATCCTCGAGCTTTAACTCTAGATTGTCCGGATCACCCGTTGCTAATCGCGCAACTTCTAACATATAGGGATCTATATCAATGGCTACTACCCTTTTGGCTTTTTTTACTAATTCCGTGGTTAATACTCCAGCGCCCGGCCCAATCTCAAAAACCTCATCATTAGCTTTAATACCGGCCGCCTCAATAATTTGGTCCCGTACCTCCTCATCAATCAAAAAGTTTTGGCCGAGTTTTTTGAAGTTGCGCGGCTTTTTTAAGACTTTAAAAGCCTCTTTAATATCGTTGAGATCGAGCGGATTAACTTTCACGTGTATTTAAATTGCCTAGCAGCCCCACTGACCGCGACCGCCCTGTGAGATTAAATTGGCTGCGGCATAGATCTGCGCTGTAGCATCCCAAATATCTCCACCTGTCACGTTATAAGTATCAAAAGTTGGCGGAGCAAACTGGAACAAGCCAATATTGTAGCCATTTGAGGCATTAGGATTACCGCCACTCTCACACATCATCAACCAGTACATGTCCTCGCCATCAACACCGTACTCGCCCGCTACCTGCATTATCAAAGGCTTGTAATCGCCACCCCCACCATTGTTGGCTGGTGGAGTGTAGACCGGTTTAACTTTTGTTCCCTTTAAAATAACTTTTGTGACGGGCTCGGCGGTTATCTCCTCACTAAGTAGCTCTCGCTCAACTTCCTCGCCGTCCTCTATCGTAAGCTTGTACTTCTTTACTAATGTTCCAGCTTGTCCCTCAGTAGCAACCGACTCCTCTCCCTCATATTGGTTGGGATCCTCTTGCACGGTTGTCTCAAAATCAATGGCCTCCTCAGTCTGCTCTTCTTTAAACTCTACTCGGAAAATCTGTACCCTAAGATTAGGAACAATTGCGGTCGCCAGCTCAGGCTCAACGCGATCATCCTCGCCTACTTTAATTTTTTTCTCAGCTAGTAAGGCCTTGACCGTCGTGGCCCGCGTTTTAAAACTCTCGGTCTCGCCGTCGTGCACAACTTCAACACCCGGAGCCCGGGTAATTATAATTTGGCCGAAGTCCGGTACCGGATCATTCAGCGCTGGAAAAACAACATCCTCCTTAGCAATTTTATAACCAAGTCCATTTAAGAATTCAGCCACGGTGTGTGATTGGGTTCTATCTAATAAGCCCTGTAACTCAGCTGACGCTAAAGGTTTACCATTGATGGCGGCCTGGCCGGATGCATGCGTATCTACTTTTACTACGCTCTCTAATCCGTTATCGATGATGCGTACCTCTTGTCCATTACTGGCTGGAGTAGCAGCCGACAAATCAAAACCAGAACCGGAAATTAAACTCGATTCTAACTCTTGTGGCTGTCCCTGTGCGGGCCAAGCCAATATCAAAAAAACTACCACTAGTAGTGATATAGATGTTCTTACAATGTGAGAAGTAATCATTCTCAAGAACATATTTTACCCCACTTTTTCTAGTGGTGCAAAGTTGACCGAGAGGGTCTTTTGGCCGCCTTTTTCGAAGGCAATGTCGACAAGATCGTCCTCTACGGAGACCACTTGGCCTGGACCAAAGCGTGGATGCTTAACCCTGTCACCCGTCGAAAATGGATTTTCAAAACTCTCCTCACTCCAAGGCTCACCCTGATCACCCTCGTCAGTCGTGTTGGTATACTCCGGATCTAAAAAGGCATTGCTGCCAACATTGCTCGTTTGATCCAAAAGATTTTCGGCAATGTCATCTAAAAATCTTGAGCGAGAGTTAAGTTGTGTGTCTCCAAAAATCTGTCTTTGCTCAGCATGGATCATTGTAAGTTTTTCCTTGGCACGCGTCATGCCCACATAACAAAGTCGGCGCTCTTCTGCTAGCTCACGTGGCTCAAGCAGTGCTCGCGAGTGAGGAAAGACACCTTCTTCCATTCCGACGATAAAGACGTGGCCAAACTCCAGTCCTTTAGCAGCATGAGCCGTCATCAATGTAATGGCCGAGGCCTTGTCATCAAAGGAGTCAACATCTTGCACTAGAGCTACTTGTTCTAAAAAGTCTTCTAGAGACTCTCTATCACTAGCAACAGTCCTAAGCTCTTGGATGTTTTCAAAGCGCGCCTCACCCTCATCCGACCCATCTCTTAAGTAAGTCTCAAAATTAAACTCTCTAATTACCGCATCTATTAAGTCTGACACTCGCTTAATCTTTTTGTCTGCCAGTCGCTCAGTGAGCTTATGCATTGCTAACCCTAAGTCGCGGGCCGTTATGGCTCGGCTTCCATCCAAACCAGCTAAGTTGGGACCCTCCAATAAAGCTTGAACAAAATCACCAGAAAACTTTTCGCGGGCCGCACTGATTATTTTATCGGCGGTCTTTGGGCCGAGTCCTCTACCAGGAACATTAATGATCCGTTCAAACGCCACTTGATCTTTAGGGTTTGCTAACAACTTTAAATAAGCCATCACGTCCTTAACCTCTTTACGGTCATAAAACTTTACGCCGCCCACTATCTGATAAGGTAGATTGGCTTGCATGCAAGCCTCCTCGATAGGTCGGGATTGTGCGTTTGTTCTGTATAAAACAACAATCTCGCTGGCGGGCACCTTTTTATTAGCCTCGTCACCCTCGGATAGAGCCCCCTTTTGCAGTTGCTTAATCTGCGAGACTACGTACTCCGCCTCGTCTCGCTCATCCCGGGCCTCATGCACCGTGATAAAATCACCCTCGTCGTTGTCCGTCCAAAGTTTTTTATCTTTTTGGCCCTCATTGTGCGCGATGATCTGACCGGCCGCATCTAAAATATTTTGAGTAGAACGATAATTTTGCTCAAGCAACACAACAGTAGCCTCGGGATAATCCCGTTCAAACTCAAGTATGTTACGTAAGTTTGCCCCACGCCAGCCATAAATGGCCTGCCAGTCATCTCCAACCACCACTAAGTTGCGATGCCCGGCAGCTAGCATATTAATCAAAGTGTATTGGGCATGGTTAGTGTCCTGATACTCATCAACGTTAATAAATTCAAAAAGATGCTGGTACTTTTGCAGCAATTTTGGGTGCTCTCTAAATAATCTGACCGGCAACATCAATAAGTCATCAAAGTCACAGGCGTTAGCCTCATGCAGTTTGGTTTGGTAGAGCTGATAAGTCTTAGCGGCAATTTCTTCTAAAAACTCCTGGGCTTTATCGGTTAAATCCTTGGGTGTTTGCAACTCATTTTTGGCAGAACTAATCATTCCTAAAAGCATCCGGGGGTTAAACTGTTTAGGATCGAGGTTTAACTCTTTAAGGCAACTCTTTATAACAGCTAATTGATCTTGAGAATCGTAGATAGCAAAACTGTTTTGGTAACCAATCAGTCCGATATGTTTACGTAAGATTTTTACTCCCAAAGAGTGAAATGTCCCAACAAAGGGCAGGTCCTGACTGGTGCCTCTTAGCAAAGTGCGTAAACGCTCACGCATTTCTTCGGTCGCCTTGTTAGTAAAAGTCACAGCTAAGATATTGCTCGGGGATACTTTGCGGGCATTTATAAGATAGGCAATCCGATGAGTAAGAGCTCTAGTTTTACCAGAACCAGCTCCTGCCAAGATCAATAGCGGGCCTTTAAAATGCTTAACGGCTTTTTCTTGCTGCTTATTAAGTCCGATCATAGACAGATAGACTAACATTTAAGATAGGTTTAAACATTAACTCTCGATATTGGCTTAATAGGGCCAATACATATAAATTTCACATATACTAGGCGGTTAAGCCATAACTTTAATTGGGGTCTGTGGAGGATTAATTCAGATTAAAATAAGCGGGTAGCCAGGACTTAATTATTGAAGTTTTTTGGCTTAACCATGCGGGTTAAAAATGTCCTTGACCCCTTTTCCGGGTGTGTTAACCTCTGTGGCTACATCCTAGTTTGGGAAGCTAAAAGTTAATACAGTGCGGACAGTCAGAACTGTTCATTCTTTATTAGCGTCTTATGCGACCAAGCTGGATTTAACTCTTTATCTCTCTCGCTTGAAACGCGATAACCGCGCTCCTAGTGTCAAAAAATTTAACCGCGCTCTACTAGTCTTAGGAGTTTTCACAGCGACTAGTTTAGCCCCCCTGTCTACGTTTGCCTCCACTGCAACACCTGAGACAGCAGAAAATTTTTCTAAAGAAACTTTAGAGTTAATTGTAGATAATCAAGTTACGACTGCTTCAACAGAAGTTGCGTCTTTTATGAACGCAGCTGTTATTGCTAAACCTCAAACTGAAGTCCAGGCCAAAACGCCGGTCGCAGAAACACCTACAAAACTAGTTATGGCTGATACCGCCGTGGTTAGTACTAACCCTGTTGAGACTAAGCAGGCACCTGAGCCAGAGCCTGTTACGCCTGTTGTTGAGGAAGTTGAGTTTGTTCCTCCTGTAACTTTGGCTGCAGAAACAACTATTAATACTACTTCTGCCAACTACGACGCCAATTTAGCTCCTCCCGAAAATAAGCTAGACGAAACTGTCGGTAACAACGGACCACGCAAAGCTTTACCCGCGCAAAAAGTAAGACCGCCAGGACCCCGTTACCATGGAGAAAGATTTGGCGCTGGCTACTGCACACAATATGTAGCTGATAATTTTGATAATGGTTACGGAATTGCTTGGTATGACAACGCTGGGGCTTGGCTAAGCCGTGCCCAACAAGCCGGTTGGTCAACGGGTAGCACACCCGCTGCAGGCGCTATCATGGTTTCTAATGAGTCTGGCTGGGGTCACGTAGCCTTAGTTGAGAGTGTTGATTTCAATAACAGAACATTCCGAGTAAGCGAACAAAATTTTGTCGGCCTGTTTGTGATCAGTGAACGCACCATCTCATTCGACTCCGGAGTGATTCAAGGATTTATCTATTAGCAGGCCAAAACTAGGTGAAACCAATTAAGAACCTAAAATCAGCCTCCCCAAAACTTAAATCTGCCAAACCTGTAGTCAAGATCCGACAGTTAGGTATTTATCTGTGGAAACTCCGCATGCGGGTTCCTGCCAGATACGCTATTCACATTGTTGTTTTATTATTTGCTGGACTGGTCGCTTTTAGAAACGCTACTAGCACTAACCTTGAGGAGGCCTTTAAAAGCTCAGATCGCTTGAGCCGCTTTGTCAATTTTGGTCAACAAGAGTTGATAGTTGAGGGTATCGAGACTTTACCAACTGTACAGGGCTCCGAGGAGGGCGAGACTATTTTATCAGCTGGCATAGAGCTGCCCGCACTAGCAGCAGCTACCGGTGAACTGGAGTCATTGGCGTTGCTTAGCAAAGAAGAAAAAGTTGCAGTAACCGCTGAGACTGCACTGGCTAAACCAAGTATTTCTGCAACCAAAAAAGGTAACCGACCCCGACGCGACATTATTACTTATACGGTAAAATCTGGCGACACCCTCTCGACCATCGCTGAAAAATACGGTCTCAAACTACGTACAATCACCGAGAACAACAAAGACGTTGGAGACAAAACCCTTATTAAAGATGGCGACAAGATTATAATCATGCCGTTTGATGGTGTTCGTCACTTAGTAGTAAAAGGTGAGACTCTCCAAGAGATTGTGGCCACTTATAAAGCCAGCTTAAGTAAAACTCTCTCGGTAAATAATTTAGAGAATGAAAATTCTATCGTTGAGGGACAGTATCTACTGATTCCAGATGGCGTTAAGCCCCCACCTCCGGCCCCTGAGCCTGAGCCTGCCCCTGTCCAGCTCGCCAGCAACTCTGGTGGTGGCGATGTCTTTGGTACGATCAGTCAGTCAAC